>JBBROT010000354.1:0-4246 GCA_038229155.1 Bryobacterales bacterium
GAGCTTCGTTTCCTTGACGGTTACAGTGGCGAACTTCTGGCCCGCCTGATAGATGGTGACGCCCGAGGGAAGCTGGATGCCATCGACGGATTGGAAGGCGTTGAACTGGTGCATGATGGCTGTGGGCCCGGCCTGGAACTCTTCCTTTTCCGGAAGACCGGTCTTCGCGTTCATGGTAAGCCGAACGGAGTTGCCTTCGTCATCTGCTATTTCGACGGTTGCGGGAGCGAGGAGGGTTACGGTTCTTTTGGGGATGGAATCGCTGAGAAGTAGAGGGAGGTAGGAGCGGAACAGTTCGCCCGAAAGCTGCTTACTCTGAGCGTCGGGGAGAGGGGCTTCGCCCTGCGGAGTCTTGATCCAGCCGGTTGCGCCATCGAAATAGACGGAGACTTTCCCGAAGGGGTAAGTAGCGTCCTGCCGGAAGATTCCGGGTGCCAACCAGCGATTGAACTGTTCGGCTTTCAGACCGCCGGCAGAGGCCTCCACCTGCGTTTCGACGCGCTGCGAATAGTCTTTGACGGCGCTCAATTTCGCGGTTCCGCCGGAAGCCTGCCGCGCACGTTCCAGAAGCGCGCGGCCCCCGGCGATGCTTCCGGGCGCAGCTTCCGCCTTGGCGGCCTTGGGCTCTGGAATGGAGATATCGATCTCTTTGACGGGCGCGCCCAGCTTGGTGAGCGGTTCGGCGAAATCTTTGGGATTGCCGACCGCGAGCACGGAGAGAGCGGCGGGATCGATATGCGCTTTCGCAACGCGCAGAATATCGGCGCGCGTAACGGAGGCGATGGCTTTCTGGTAGCGGAAGAGGAAGTCATCGGGATAGCCGAAGTATTTGTATTGCAGCAGGCGATTCAGCGTCTTGCTTGGGGTATCGAAGGAGAAGACGAAGCTGTTGAGCACGGATTGTTTCGCGGTCTCAAGTTCAGCGGGTGTAACCTCGGCAGTGCGGATGAGTTCGAGCTCGCGCCTGGCGACGCGGATGGCGTCAGTGGTGCTGGCGGATTTCGTGCTGCCGGAGATCTGGAAGAGGCCGGGATGGTCGTAATTGGCACCCTAATCGGCATAGATGTTGTATGCGTAGCCCAGCTTGGTGCGGACGGTGGAGAAGAGGCGGCTGCGGAAACCGCCGCCCAGGATATCGGCCATCACCTGAAGCGCGGGGTAATCTTTGTCGTCGAAGGTGCCTCCGAGTTCGCCGATGACGAAGGTGGTCTGCGTGACATCGGACTTCGGTATGAGGAAGGTACCGGGTGCGGGCTGCTGGCGCACTGCGGGGAAGGGCGGAACTTTGGGGCGCACGACGGTCCAGGCGGCGAACAGTTCTTCGAGCTTGGCCTTCATCGCGGGAGCGGCGAAGTCTCCAGTGACGGCAAGCAGCGTGTTGGCCGGGAAGAAGTATCGTGAATAGAAACCCGCGACGTCGGCGCGCGTGATGCTGTCGACGGAGTTGTAATTCATGTCCCAGCCGTAGGAATTGTCTTTGCCGTAAATGAGCGCGGCGAATTCGCGTGTAGCGATACCCTGCGGATCGTCATTGCGGCGGGAGATGCCGCTGCGGATCTGCTCTTTGAAGAGTTGAACTTTCTCGTCGCGGAATTCGGGGGCGGTGAGGACATCGCGAAAGGCGGCGAGCACTTCGTCGGTATTCTCTTTGAGGGCGTTGAAAGAGACGGTGCCGCTCGATTCGCCGATGTTCGATTCGACAGAGGCGGCGATATCTTCAAGCTGCTCATCGAGCTGATCGCCTGTCTTGGCTTTGGTGCCGCCGCCGCGAATGACGGAGCCGGTAATTGTCGCGAGGCCAATTTTACCGGGAGGATCGAAGAGGTTACCGGTGCGGACTAGCGCAACGCCGCGAATGGTGGGCAGTTCGTGATTCTCCAGCAGCAGGACTTGCATGCCGTTCGGCAGGGTGACGGATTCCACCTTGGGGAGCTTGAGTTCGGGCAGTGACGGATACTTCAAATCGCGATACGATTGCGCGGAAAGCAGCGCCGCGCAGGCGAGGAGGAGCGAGGCGGTTTTCAATTAGCACCTCCAGCGGCCTTGGGAGTTACGAGCCAGGCTGAGGTGCGGTTCGCATCATTGAAGTAAAGGCTAGCGACTCTCTGCACGTCGGCGGCGGAGACTTTGTCGATGTCTTCGACGTCGGTGAAGACCTTGCGCCAATCGCCATAATTGGCATAGCCGCTGGCGAGGAGTTGGGCCAGGCCGGAGTTGGAATCGAGCTGCCGGATGAGTGTTGCGCGAGCTTTGGTTTTAACGCGTTTCAGGGACGCGGCGTCGATGGGATCCTTCTTCAGGCGATCCAACACGGCATAGAAGGCCTTCTCGTTTTCTTCGAGCGATTTACCCATGCCGGGAACCAGATAGAAGAGGAACATGCCCGGATATTTGCCGCCGGGGAAGGTGGGATCGGCACCGGCGGCGAGTGCAATTTTGCGGTCGCGCACAAGATCTTTATAGAGGAGCGCGGTGCGGCCGCCAGAGAGCAGGTGGGAGATAACGTCGAAGGTGGCGTCGTCTTTATCGTACTGATCGGGGCGCTTATAGCCGATGAATTCGATGGGCTGGCTGGCGGATTCCACCTGTGCCTGCTTGGGGCCTTCCTGCGGCGGTTCGACAGTGATGACGGGCGAGGGAAGCGGGCGCTTGGGGATGGCGGCGAAGTATTTTTCGGCCAGGCGTTTCACGTTCGATGCGGCGACGTCGCCGACGATGCTGATGGTGATGTTGCCGGGCACATAGTATTTGTTGAAGAACGCTTCGGCGTCGCTCAGGCGGAGATTTTCAATATCGCTGGCCCAGCCGATGGCGGGACGGTGATAGGGGTGGGCCTGGATGGCGGTGCTGGTGAAGACCTCCATGAGCTTGCCCTGGGGGTCGTTTTCCGTGCGCATGCGGCGCTCTTCGCGAACCACATCGCGCTCTTTGTAAAACTCGCGAAAGACGGGGCGCAGGAAGCGGCCGCTTTCGAGCAGGAACCAGAGCTCGACGCGGTTGGAGGGCAGGTTGTAAAAGTAATTCGTGTAATCTTCGCCGGTGGAAGCATTGAGGCCGACGCCGCCGCTTTCTTCAATCAGCCGGGGGTACAGGTTCTGTTCGACGTAGCTGTTGGCCTTGTCCATGGCGGCTTTCAGTTCTTCATCGAGCTTGGCGAGGCGGGCTTTATCTGTGCGGGGACCTTTGTCGCGTTCCTGATCGAGCCGATCATAGACGCGCTCCACCGCTTCGAGGGCCACTTTTTCCGCGGGCCAGTTGGTGCTGCCGATGGATTCGGTGCCCTTGAAGGCCATGTGCTCAAACATGTGAGCAAGGCCGGTCTTGCCGGTGGGATCGTCGACGGCGCCGGCATTCACGTAAGTGTGAAAGCTGACGACGGGAGCTTGATGGCGCTCACAGACGATGAAATGAAGGCCGTTGGGGAGAGTGAATTCGGTGACGTTCTTCGAGAATTCCTGGAGATTTTGGGCCGGGAGCAGCAGGGCGGAGAGGAGGTAGAGAACGGGTAGTTTCAAGAAGGAAGGACTCCATCTCTAATTTAGCGTAGCGGCTATGGCTTGGTTAGCGTGAGCGGGTAGTGGCTATGCCGCGCAGGAGGAGGCGTCCGCAGGCGGCAGTCCGCCCCATATGATTGTGTCGGGACAAAGATCAGCGCCATTGGGCCATATCACGGTGCCGCCTTCAGCCCGCAGCGAGCGAAATTGCTGTGCATCGGTGCGGATCAGATCGAAAACAGGGCCATTCAGATAGGGCTGGAGGTCTCGTCGAACCACTTCGCCCGTGGTCAGCGTGAGTTCCGCGTCGAAGCCTTCGAGCGGGTTAACTTTCATGATCCGGGTTAACGCCATACGCAAGTGTATCTTCCTGCTTTTAGTCTAGCGGCGCAATTGAAGACGGCGTGGAGCCCTGTCGAGCAGCGCGAAGGCCCTTGGACGACATTGCATACCAGAACGTGATAAAACATAATTTATCGAAATTGTTTCAAGTCGGATTCGAATCATGAAGGTATTGCTGGACACCAATATATTGATTCATCGCGAGGCTTCGACAGTCGTCCGACAAGATATCGGCACGCTCTTCTTCTGGCTAGATAAGCTCAAATGCGAAAAGTGTATTCATCCTTCCAGCATTGAGGAAATCAGCAAACACAGTGATGAACGCGTGCGAAATACATTCCAAGCAAAATTGAAGTCGTACCGCGTTCTTAAGGAGGGTGTCCCAGCCGTAGTTGAAGGTTGAGAGCGGC
>JBBROT010000355.1:0-4245 GCA_038229155.1 Bryobacterales bacterium
GCATGCAGCGCTCTTCACTGCACTCCTCGACATTGTTTCCGACGAGCACCTGTGCGGCGAGATTGCGATGTTCGGCCACAAGAACAGCCGTGCCTCTATGATCCTCAGCCTGGTGGTTAGCCACTACGCCGCCTATCGAATGCAGCTGTTCCTCTACCTGAAAGCCACAGGACACGACGAACTCGGCACCATGAATCTGTGGGCGGGCCGCGACCCGACTTAGCGCCGCGGCCAGGTTCAAAGCGCCGCGGCCGGGTTCAAAGCGCCGCGGCCAAAACCCCGCACAATTCATCCACGGTCAGCGGCAGCGGATTCGATTTCATACTGCCGGACCGCGCGGCCTTTTCTGCTAGCCCCGCCACATCGCCATTCGTTATCCCCCAGGCCCGCAGCCCGGGAATCTGTAGCGCCCGCACCAGATCCCGAACCTTCTGCACGGCGTCTTCCGGAATCGCTTCCGCATCGCCGGTCAGCATCCGCGCCAGTTCCCGAAACTTCATCAGCGAATCGCTCTCCGGAGCACGCTCCCGCAGGGCTTGGATATTCGCCGCCATGCCATGCGGCAGTAACGCTGCGCACACGGCCCCGTGCGGAGCATCAAACGCGCCGCCAATGGGTGCCGCAAACCCGTGCACCACACCCAGCCCGGCATTCGCCAGAGCCAGCCCGCCCAGCAGGCTCGCGTACGACATTCCCACCCGCGCCTCCAGGTCCCGCCCGTTCGCGCATGCACGCGGCAGGCTGCGCCACGCCATGGCGATCCCGTCACGGCAAAGAGCATCCGTCACCGGATTCGCCCGCAAGCAAACGAATGGCTCAATCAATTGCGTCAACGCATCCAGACCCGTACTCGCGGTGATATCGCGCGGCAGCGCCAGCGTCAGTTCCGGATCCACCAGCGCGATCTTCGGCAGCATCAGCGGGCTCCGCAAACTCGCCTTCACCCCATGCACCGGCGACCCCAGCACTGCATTGCGCGTGACCTCAGACCCCGTCCCCGCCGTGGTGGGAACCGCAATGAGCGGAATGGGCGCGTTCGGCAGCGGCTTCCCCGCCCCCACCACTTCCAGGTAGTCCATTACATCGCCCGGGTTGGGAGCAATCGCGGCAATTGCCTTCGCGGCATCCATCGCACTACCACCACCAATGGCGATTACCACGCCGGCCCCGGCGGCGCGGAGCAGTTCCGCGCCCTCCCGCACCAGTTCCACGGTCGGTTCGCCCGGCACGCCGAACAGACAGCACGTGAACCCGGCGCCTTCCAGATCCGCCACAATACCGGCGCGGCGGATCTTGTCTTTCCCGGTCACCACGAAGGCGCGTTTGCCGAAGGGCTTCGCCAGCGCAGCCAGATCCGCCACCACGCCCTGCCCGAACACGATCCTCGCCGCCGTGGCGAATTCAAACCGCATTACCAGTTCTCGTCGCCGGGGAAAACGCTCTTGTACCAGCAGCGCGTGCGGGGCTCAACAAGCATGCTCTCCACCGTCGCCGCCCACTTCGCGAAGTGCTCGGTTTGCTTGTGCGCGGGCACGGCGTCTTCCGTTTTATAGACCTCCCACAGGCTGAACCGGTTTGGATCGTCGGCATGCTGCACGAAGTCAAACCGGGCGATGCCAGGCTCCTGCGCGCTGTCGCGGGCGTTCTCAATAGTGGCCGCGATAAAGGCGTCCAGGTGCTCCGGCTTGACGTGGATATTTACGTGGAGTATCAGCATACCCCACCATGATCCTACGCCGCTCCCGTCAGAACGGCGTGCTCTGCGATGAGACTGTCGGAGTCTTGCCCGCGGCACAATCCGCGCTAACGCGAATCTCGCCCAACCCACAGAAACGCGTGATGTCGTGAAGGACTATCGCGGTGACAACCGAATCGTGAAATGCGCGGTTGCGCCTCTTCGGCATCGCACACCGTCTTCCTGTCGGCACTCTACCCGCTGCGCGCCCGCAGCGTGAACACCACGCCCAAAAGCACCAGGGCCGCGCCCGCAATCTGCACCAGCGCCAGCCGCTCCCCGGCCACCACCGCGCCCAACAACACCGCGATCAGGGGATTCACATAAGCATGGCTCGTCACCCGGCTGGCGGGCTCATGCTCAATCAGCCACACGAACGCGAGGAACGCCGCAATCGAAGCCGCGGCAATCAGGTAGACCATGTCGAAAGTCAGGCGCGGAGTCCACACCGCCGCGATGGCGGGCAGGCGACCGAAATCCCCCACCGCCGCCGAAAGCACACAAAGGAATCCGCCCCCGAATGCCATCTGCAAACCGGCGCTCACGTGTCGCGATTTCGGCATTGGCAGTCGCCGGCTCCACAACGTCCCGCCGGCCCAGCACAAGGCCCCCGTCAGCAATGCCACCGCCCCCGGCGTCCATTCGCCGCTGCTCTCCGGCAGCACCAGCAGCGCCACGCCGCTCACCCCCAGCCCCATGCCGGTCAAAGCCATGCCATTTGGCCGAATGGACCGCAGCCACAGCCATTCCCCAGCAAACACCCAAACCGGCACCGTGGATGAAATGATGGCCGCGTACCCGGATGACACGCGCTGTTCCGCCCAGAAAAGGCAGGCATAGTTGACGGCGAACATCGCGAGCCCCAACGCCGCTGTCGACCCTACCTCACGCCTTGAAGGCCGAACCGCGCCGCTTATCAGGCCCCACAGCAACAGCGCCAGGCCTGCCACGGAAAACCGAAACGCCGCAGCGAGAAACGGCGGCACCACCAGCACAATTTCACGCACCGCGAGAAACGATCCGCCCCAAAGTATGAAGACCGCCGCGTAGGCGAGAAAACGCGTGCCGCGATGCCCGATCTTTATCGTGTCCCCCACTTGATCAAACTCGTCACCGGACGCGTCAGCGGGTCGTCATTGTGATTCGGACTCACCCGCACAGCATATCCCAAACGCCCCGTCTGCGACGGCACAATTTCCCTCTCAAATATAGCCGTCTCACCCGAACTTTCCGTGTAAGGCAGCACCAGCACTTCTGTCTCTTCCAGTCCGCCGCTGGCTCCGATCCGGCCCAGCACGCATTCCACCCGCACATCGGTCGGTTGCAGCCCCGCCAAATAGAGCGCGGTCCGCACCAAAATAGGCTTCCCGCTCATGACCGGTCCCGCAGGTGCGGTCCCCGGATCCACGAAATTCACCTGCGACCAGATGCGTTGCACCTGCGCATTCCATCGCGCCCGTTCGCGAGCATCCGCAAACCCGCCCGCAGCGAGCTTCTGCCAGTTCGCGTGCGCCGGATCATACAGCCGCTCTGTATACTCATTCACCATCCGCCGCGCGTCGAAGCGAGGTGTCAGGTTCACCATGCATTCCTTCATGCGGCGGGCCCATTCCGAAGCCACCGCGCCCTCGGCCTGCGCAAAGTACATCGGCACAATCTCGCTCTCCAGCAGGTAGTAAATGTTGCTGGCGTGAATGGCGTCCTGTTCTTCAGAATATTCTTCGCGGTCGCCAATCGCCCAGCCGCCGGAAATTTCGTAAGCCTCGTCAAACCAGCCATCCAGCACCGAGAGGTTCAGCACCCCGTTCATCGCCGCCTTCATGCCGCTGGTGCCGCAGGCCTCTTCCCCGCGCCGTGGAGTGTTCAGCCACAGATCCACCCCCTGCACCAGTTCCCGCGCCACTTTCATGTCGTAATCTTCCACGAACACAATGCGCTTCCAGAGTTCCGGATCCCGCGATAGCTGCACAATCTCACGAATGAAAGCCTTGCCTGGCTGATCCTTCGGGTGCGCCTTGCCTGCAATCACAATCTGCACCGGGCGCTCCCGGTTACACAGGATCTTCTTCAGCCGGTCCACATCGCGGAACAACAGCGTCGCCCGCTTGTACGTGGCAAAACGCCGCGCAAAACCAATCGTCAGCGCATGCGGATCCAGCACCTCCGCCGAATACCGCAGCTCCGCCGCCGCCGCCTTCCTGCGTGATGCCGAAGCCGTTTGCCGATCCCGAATAAACGCAATCAAACGGCGCTTCCGCCGGCGGTGCACTTCCAGCAATTCCTCATCCGGAATGTCTTTGATCAGCTTCCACATCCCCAGGTCGTTCCAGCGATTGCGCCAGTCCGGATCCAGATGCTGGTCATACAAATCCGCCAGATCGCCGTTCACCCAGCTCGGCTTGTGCTCGCCGTTCGTCACTGAATTAATGGGCACTTCACATGTGGGAAGCGTCGGCCAAAGCCCATGCCACATTTCCTGCGATATATCGCGATGCAGCCGGCTCACGCCA
>JBBROT010000356.1:0-4228 GCA_038229155.1 Bryobacterales bacterium
CCGCACCGCGGCCGCCACCCGCAATTGCTCCGAGGAGCGTACCCAAAATCGCTCCGCCGCCGACGTATTTGCCGGTTCGTCCATTGGAGCCAAAGCCGTCCCTCCGTCCACCGTTCAAATTCACATCCGTGCTCGCGTCCACCGAATAGCGGCGGCCATCCACGGTAATCGAGTCGAGATCGATCTGCATTTCGCGGTTATCCAGGCGGCGCGCCAGCAACTCCGCGCTCGAACCGCGAGTGATCACCACGTTGCCATTGCTATCGCGCACGTCGTTCACAACCACGCCGCTGTACACACGGCCATCGGCGTTGTTGATCCGGATACGATCATTGGTCCGGACTTCGAATTGGGTACCGGAAGGGATCAAATCGGCGGCGAATGCTGAAACTGCAAGCCCGCAAACCAGGGCGGTAACAGCAAAGAGCGTATGCTTCATACCCAAATGCTTGGCAATTGTGCTGCCGTTCCTAGCGGCGGGTGAGATCGCGCAGATAAATCTCTTTGAAGAGCATGTCGCCCTTGCCGCCAGCGTGCAGTTGTAACGCGATGGTGCCATCGACCGAACGGGGTGAAGGGTCGGTGAAATCAACTACCACAATGCCATTCAGGCGCGCGACATAATGGTTGCCTTCCACTTTCAACAGGTAATCGTTCCAGTCATCCACATGTATTACGAACTCAAACTCCGGAGCCGGCCACACGATCCACTGGCGTCCATCGCCATAGATGCCACCGGTGTGGTGGGCCAGGGTGGGATCGATTTCGAACTGCAAGCCTTTCGAAACATCCGCGGTGCCGGTTTTAAATGCGGTGTGGAAAAAGACGCCGCTGTTGCCATCGCCAACACATTTGAAACGCAGCGAAAGGTAGAAATCTTTGTAGGATTTATCGGTCTGCAGGTAGCCATATTGCTTGGTGACGGCCTGGCCGTGGATGACGCCATTTTCGACCGACCACTTTTCACCGCCCACGGTATTCCACCCTGTCAGATCGTGGCCGTTGAAGAGTTGGACCCATTCTTCATTCGGCAACTTGGGGCGATTAGTGGGAACCTGAGCGACAAGCAATGCCGCGCTCAGCAATAAGAAGAACGCGATCCGCATACCTCTATTTGAGCTCATCGGCGATCACTTCCGCGATGGCGCTGGAATGCTTTTCGACACTGGCGAGATCGGCCGCTTCCACCATCACGCGGGCCAGCAACTCCGTTCCGGAGAAACGAACCAGCACGCGGCCGGATCCGTTCAACTCGCGTTCGGCTTCGGCGATGGCCTTTTGCGTCAGCGGCAACCGATCCATGGGCCTACGCTGCTTCACGCGAATATTGATCAGCTTCTGCGGGTAAACGGTGAAGTCTTTCGTCAATTCGTCCAGATTCATTCCGGTGGTGCGGGCAATTTCGAAGACTTGAAGCGCGGTCAACATGCCGTCTCCGGTGGTGGAGAACTCGCGAAAGATGATGTGCCCGGATTGTTCCCCGCCCAGGACCGCATCGAGGCGGATCATCTCTTCGAGGACATACTTGTCTCCCACGGCCGTGCGCGGCATCAGAATGCCCAACCGGTCGAGCGCGCGCTCCAACCCCAGATTCGACATGACGGTCGAGACCACGGTATTCGCACGCAACAAATTGCGTTCCTTCAGAGCCCGGGCGGCAATCAGCAGGACATGATCGCCATCGATAATCTTGCCCGAGGGCGAGACCAGGATCGCTCGATCGGCATCGCCATCGAAGGCGACACCCGCATCGGCCGCGTGCCGCAAGACAGCTTGTTGCAAATGCCCCACGTGCAGCGCACCGCAATCCTTGTTGATGTTCGTTCCATCGGGAGAGCAGCCAATGGTGGTGACTACCGCGCCAGCCTTTTCGAACAGCGCGGGAGCCAGGGCGGAAGCCGCGCCGTTTCCGCAATCGATCACCAGACGCATGCCGCCCAAGCTGGTGTTGATGGTGGAAAGAAGATACGAAAGGTAGGTGCTCCGCAGTTCCGGCTCTTCGCGCAGAGACGCGGAGTGTGTGACCAGGGCCCCGTCCAGCAGATGGAAGATCTCCTCTTCGATCAGGTGTTCCTCATCGTCCGGGAGCTTGTAACCGGTGGCGCTGAAGATCTTGATGCCGTTGTCCTGGTATGGATTATGGGAAGCGGAAATCATAACGCCGGCCGAAAAAGGAGTGGTGCGCGCGATGTGAGCGACGCCGGGTGTAGTGATGACGCCCGCGAAACGGCAGGCGATGCTCTCCGCCGCCAAGCCACCGGCGAGCCATCCCGCAATCCGCTCGCCCGATTCACGCGTGTCCATCCCGATTACCACTTCGGGTTCCGCGCCGCGCAGGTTCAGGTCCGCACCCAAGGCCATCCCGCATGCATATACGGTCCGTTCGTCTAAGGGAGCCTCACCGGCCACGCCCCGAATGCCATCCGTTCCAAAAAGCTGCTTTGCCATGTTTTGTCTTTCGAGAAACCTTGTAGTGGGCCCGGACCCGGTTTTATTTCAAAACCATTGTGACAGTAACGCGCGGTTCCGAAACGAACCGAACCTGACGCTCTTCCAGATAAACGGCCGCTTTCGCAACCGGTTTCGCTGGGGAGATGAGTGACAGGTCGATGGTATCCGTAAGAGCTTCCCGAACGGCGCGGACCTGAGTTTCCGGGCCGGCAATCTCCTCCGTCGAGGGCTGAACGGTAAAGCTTCTGAGTGAAAGCCCGTTCGGCAATTTGCCTTGGAAGCGAACCGTAACGGGAACGCGGCGGCGTTCGCTACGCTCGAAATGAAAGCGGATCTGCGCGGGTGAGGCGCGCAGAAACTCCACGCCCCGCGGCAGATTGGTTTCGGCGCGCGTGATGGTGAAGGTGCGGTCTCCGGGTTCGCGCACCTTGCTGAAATCGAGCGTGATGGCCACACGGGAATTGGCAAGATCGCGCAGTTGGCCGGAAGAGCCGCGGATTTCGAGTTGAATGTTCTCGGCGGCGCGCGAGGTGACCTCTATACTGTCAGGCGGATCTTTGAACTGCACCGGCGCGCTGATGAGCGTAGACATTTCCGGCTCGGTGGCCACGTTCATCCAGATAATCACAGCCAACGCGAGCGCCAGAATGCGCCAGCCCGGATTCTTCCGCGCCCAGCGCCAGAGGCGTTCACGCGTCATTCTTGAAATACCCCTGACTCCTTGCCCTGCGCCAGTGCGAGCGGCTCTTCCGGGCGCTGCGATTTATAAGGCCCGACGCCGAAGTGGCGGCTGATGCGTTCATCCAGTTGCTCCGCGTTCAGGTGGCGTTCAATTTCACCGAAAGCGGCAATGGACATCCAGCCGGTTTCCTCGCTGACGATGAGCGAGAGGCAGTCCGTCTCCTCCGTGATGCCGAGGGCCGCGCGATGGCGGGTGCCCAGCTTGCCGGAAAGCGATGGATTCGTGCTGAGGGGAAGGAAGCAGGCCGCGGCGCTGATACGGTCTTTGCGGATGATAACCGCGCCATCGTGCAGGGCCGTTCCGGGCCGGAAAATGGAGAGCAGCAGGTCGCGCGAAATCTCAGCGTCCAGCCGAACGCCGCTTTCGATGAAGGTGCGCAAGCCGATGTCCCGCTCGAGAATAATCAGGGCACCGCAACGCTCTTGCGCCATGGCCTTCATGGCCAGCAGCAGCTCATCCGTCGATTCGGGGCGCCGGTATCCACCCCCAAAGATGTTCTTCCTGCCGAGCCGTGCCAGCGTGCGGCGAATTTCCGATTGGAACAGGATAATCACCGCGATGGGCAAGTAGGGAATCAAGTACGCCAGAAGTGAGCGAAGTGCTTCGAGACGCGCCAGCACGGCGATTCCGTAAATGAACGCCAATGTTGCGATGCCGGCCAGGATATGCGCGGCGCGGGTGCCGCGGACGATCAGCAGTAGTTCGTAAACCAGAAACGCCACAGCCAGAATGTCCAGGGCCCCCGAGAGGGTCAGGCGCGGGACGGTGAATTCAGCAAACTGCGGCATGGATTGTAAGTTCTCTAGATTATCCCGTAGCTTAGCCCCTCGCTGGCGGATTGTTTACTTGAGCGGGAAAAGCGTCGTCATCGAGAGGGCCGTGCGCGCATTGAAAATCTTTCTCGATCAGGATGGTCAGCCGTTCGCATTGGGCTTCCATTCCCACTTGTTCCGTAGACGCCCACGGGTACGCCACGACAGCGGGGACATGCACGGTGAGAGTTCCGTGGATGAAATCGGCTGTGAACGTGGTGTC
>JBBROT010000357.1:0-4206 GCA_038229155.1 Bryobacterales bacterium
GGGATCTTCGCGAGCCACCAAGCGGCTGGAACGCTCGATGACGGTGACCTGGCTGCCGAAGCGCGCGTACATCTGCGCGAATTCGAGAGCGATGTAACTGCCGCCTAGAATCAGCAAGTGCTCGGGCAGAAAATCGACATCCACCATACCGCTGTTGGTCAGGTACGGGACTTGGTCAAGCCCGGGGATGGTTGGCGCGGAGGCTCTGGCACCGGTGTTGATGAAGATCTGCGGCGCTTCCAGCGTTTCGTTATTCACCTGGGTAGAATGCGAACCGGTGAACCGGGCGTGACCTTCAATGACGCGGCAGCCCTTCAGATCCAGCAGCGATTGGTGGACGGCGGTTTCGGAGGCGCTGGCGACCGTGTCCTTTCGCGCGCGGACCTTCTTCATATCTACAGTAATGGGACCTGCGAGTTCCACACCGTAGGGCGCGGCATTGCGGGCCACCCAGGCCACTCGCGCGCTGGCCACGAGGGTCTTGGTGGGAATGCATCCGGTATTGACGCAGGTGCCGCCAAAGCGTTTCCGCTCAACGATGGCGATATTGAGCCCTTCCTTGACGAGAGACCGTGCCAGAGGCGGGCCCGCTTGACCGGTGCCGATGATGATTGCGTCGAACTGTTCAGACATTGTCAGCTCTTCATGCGCAACAACAAGTACATGCCCGCAAGCGAGAAGAGGGCATCCGGAGCCCACGCGGCAACGGCCGGGGGCAAGTGGTTCACATTGCCCACCTGTTCGAAGAGTTTATCCACGCCCCAGTATGTCATCGCAACGGCCAAGCCGACGCCGATACCGGCCATGGCACCGCGGTTGCCCACCAGGAAGGCGAAGGGGATGGAGATCATAGCCATGATGAGCGCGAACACGGGCACGGAAAATTTCTTATAAAGCTGGACTCGCAACTGCACTGTGTCGAAGCCGCTCTGCTGCAGGTCTTTGATGTAGTGCTGCAGTTCCAGATAGTTCATTTGCTTATCCTGTTTCACTTCCTTGATGAAGTAACTGGGCGGCTCATCGAGTTCGCGAAAAGTGGTGGCCTGGAAGGCCTCGAACTTATCTTCGGTGACGCCATGAACTTCGCGCGACCAACCATCCTGAAAGATCCAGCTCTTGAGCGAAGGCTGCCAGAGAGCGCGCTCGGCGGAGATCTCTTTACGGAGTTGGAAGGTGGCCGGATCGAGTTCATAGACGTTCACGCCGACCATCACGTTCTCCGTGGTATCGAAGAGCTTGTAGTAATAAATGCGAGAGCCGGCGGAACTGTAAATCCACTTGCGGTCCGGACGGAGATAGGTCTGGACGGGGCGGCCCTTGATCTCATTGCGGATGGCGTCCTGCTTCAGGTTGGCTTTGGGGATGTAGTAATGGTCGAATGCGAACAGGCCCCCGCTTAAGAACATGCTGAGCAGGATCACGGGCAGCCCCAGTCTGCGCACGCTGACGCCGCCGGCTTTGAATGCCGTCACTTCATTGTTCTTGGTGAGGACGCCGAACGTGACCAGCACGCCGACGAGCACGCTGACGGGCAGCGTGTCATAGATCAGCTTTGGGGTGAGGAAGGCGAGGAACGTAAAAACTTTGATGAGCGGAATTTTGTTCTTAATGATGTAGCTGAGCAGTTCGAAGAAGTTATAGATCTGGGCCATGGCGACGAAGCTGGCCAGCAGAACAACGAAGTAAAACAGGAACTGGCTGAGGATGTAAAAATCCAGAATCTGAAACGGAAGGATGCGCGAACTGGAGGAGCGGTAGAGGCGGCGCGGCTCACGCACGGGGCTGACCCGGATTTTGTGCCAGAGATGACCGAAAAAATCGCGTACGATGCCGATGACGTCGCGGTCGCCCGGGCGTTCGAGCAGCGCGAGCATGACCAGGCCGATGAGCAGGCAGAGCAGGTCAGGGAGCCAGGTGGCTAGTTCCACTCCGATGGCCCGCTGCCGCGCCATGCCGGTGAGGCTGATGTACGAGAGGTAATAGCAGAAGAACGATAGGAAGATCGCCATCACGTATCCACCGGATTTTCCCCCTTTGCGCGATTGCACACCGAGCGGAACGCCGATCAAGCCGAGCACGACGCAGGCAAGGGGGAGCGCGAACCGGCTGTTGAGTTCCATGCGCGCTTCAATGCTTTCCTCCGACTTGCGATCGGCCAGTTTTACGAAGCGATAGAGATCCTGAGTGGGCATTTCGCTGAAGGCCTTGGAGGCTTTTACTTCGGAGGGTGGCGAGGCGTCCAGGATCTGTTCGCTGCGCGGATAAGTCTGGTGATAGCCTTGGCCATCCTTCGCGATTTCATGATTGCTGCCGTTTTGGAGCGAGAGCTGGATGCGGTTGTGAGCGGTATCGGGAACGGCGATGATGCGTTCGGCGATGGTAATGCGCGGGCCTTCAGCGAGCTTGCCACTGACCATGGGGCGCTCTTCGGGCGGAGTGAGATCGGCCATGAACACATGGCTCCACACGGTGGGCTTACCGGGCTTGACGTCGCTAACGTAGAGGACCGTCTTGGGGAAACTCTCTTCAAAGATGCGCGGCTGCACTTCGGCTGTTAGTTGTTCGGCGGCCACGCGGTTCATGATCTTGAGACTGTTGCGGATGGAAAGTGGCGTAAGCCACAGCGAGGCGGTTGCGGCCAAGCCCGCGGAGAGTAGGCAGAACGCCATTACAGGGAACGTGACGGTGCGGCTGGAGACGCCGCCGGCGCGCATGGCGGTGATTTCGCCATCGGAAGCCATGCGGCCCAGGCCAATGAGAATGCCCACCAGAACACCGAAGGGAATGGTGAGCGGGAGCACGCGGGGCAGCGCATAAAAGAACAGTTTGATGCCCGCTTCCGGGGTGATGGATTCGCGAACGACAACTTCAAGCAGCAGTTTCGCCGGGCCTTGCAGGAAGACGACGAAGGTGGCGAGCACCGTTCCCAGAAGGGCGCTGGAGAGCACTTCCCGGAACACATACCTGCTGAGGATCCTCATCGCAAAGAAGCGGGTGGCGGAACGATCGGCAGTTTGGGCAGCTCATCTTCAAGCGGGAGCAGTTCCAAATCATCCACCAGAATGCTGGGTGCCACAACGGTAACTTCAGCGGCTTCCGAACCCGCGCCCATCAAGGCGAAGGGGAAACCATTTTCCAGATAGTCGAAGGCGTTGGTGTCGTTTCCCGTGGCCATGATGTCTTTGAGCGAGCGAACGTTCAGCCCACGGAAACGCAGGCCGCGAACAAGTTCTTCGTGCCCGTCCTGATAGACGCGATAGACCATAACGGGCAGGCTTACGGCATGCGCGGCGTTCTGGCCAGCGTTCGAGAGCAAACGGCGGGCTTCATCGAGAGAGGCGGAGGAAGGAAAATCCATTTTGCGTACGACGATGCCGTATGGCTTGCCGCGCTGCTTGCAGGCTTCGATCAGCTTCTGCCGCAACTGCGCGGGAGCGACCGTTTCAGAAGCCTGGATGAACAGGTTCGAAATGGCGGCTGTGCGTGCACCGTAGGAGCCGGGCAGGCGAGCCCTGCCGTTAGTGGAAACGAAGCCGCGCACGGGTTGGCGCGTGAGCACGAAGTTTTTTAAGACGCCTTTTTCGATGATGGTGAGCGGCTGGGATTGCACGCCTTCGTCATCCACGCTGAAGCTACCGAAGAGCTTGTGGCCTTCGAATTCGGATTGCGTGGGGTCGTCCACAACTTGGAAGGTATCGGGCAGCACGCGCGCGCCTTGACGGCCTTCGAGTTCGCTGGAGGGAACGGAACCCGGAGCACCCGGCTCCAACACCGGCTTGCGGCTGAGAGCAAGATTCTTACCCAGCACTTCGGCGAAAATCTGCGGCCCGGCGATGCCTTCGAACAGCACCGGCCCCGAATACGTTTCGCCCATGGGGGCCTGTATCAGCTTGCTCAGATTGTCCGACATGGCGCGAGCGGCGCGTTCCATTTCGGCCTCGCCAGGGAGGCGGGCATGGTCCAGAGACTGGAAGACGGTGGCATCGCGCAGCAACATGCCATCCGCGGCCTGCGCGCCGGCGCGAAGCCGGACCACGCCCAGGTTCGAATGCTGACGAACTTCGGTGCCTTCCGAACTGATGAAGTAATGCGTGCCGTCAATGGCGGAGAACTCAGCCGAGGAGCTCTTCAGGGCCGGGTAATCCGAGAACACATTAGAGAGCGTTCTGGTGCGCTTCAGCCAGGTTTCGAGATTTACTTTGCTTA
>JBBROT010000358.1:0-4194 GCA_038229155.1 Bryobacterales bacterium
AGCAGGCGCATCAGGAAGCTTTTGCGCAGCTTTCTCCAGAGCAGCGCCGTCAGGTCTTGCAGCAGCTCACCAGCGCGGTGCCTCCTTCGGAGCGGCCGCCCGCTTCAGCAGCGGACGATCCGCAGGCACTGGCCCGCGCGGCGACACGTGCTGAAGTCCGGCAGCCGGGAACTCTCGAACGGCTGTTCGGCTCTTCGGGTGCTGCCGGTGCCGGTGGCGGCGGTATGGGCTTTGGTGGCACTTTGCTGACCGGCTTAGCGGGAGCGTTCGTCGGCACCGCGATTGCCGATCACTTCTTTAGAGGTCCCATGGGCTCTGGCTTTATGGGCGGCGGTGGCGGAATGGGCGGCGGCTATGGCGGCGGCACGGTGAATGAGACCGTAAATAACTACGGCTCCGACAATGACCGTGATGACGATTCCGACGACAACTCCGATAACAGCAGTGACAACGATTCCAGTAACGATACCAATGACACTGCCGATAACAGCGACGCAGGCGGCGACGATTCAGGCGGCAGCGTAGACGTTTAAGACGGGTATATCATCATTGGCATGACGATTGATCGTAGAGGTTTCCTGCTGGGCGCAGCGGGTGCCACCGCCGTGGCCCGGAGTTCCTTCGCGGCCACCATGCTTCCCGCCAAGGACACCGCCAACATCAAGCTAAGCGTTGCCACGTACTCGTTCCGCAAGTTTTCGCGTGAGGTGGCGATTCAAAACATCAAAGACCTGAACGTGAAGTATTGCGACATCAAAGAGTTTCACCTGCTTTATAAAGATTCAAAAGAGCAGCTTCAGGCTGGCCGCAAGATGTTCGATGATGCCGGGCTCACAGTGGTGGGTGGCGGGAACATCACGATGAACTCCGAAGAGGAACCAAAGCTGCGCGCGATGTTCGATTACGCCAAGGCCTGCGGCTTCCCGATGATGATCATCGCGCCCACGCGGACCAATATGGGGACGATCGAGAAGCTGGTGAAGGAATACAACATCAAGGTCGCGATTCACAATCACGGCCCGGAAGATAAGCTCTATCCTTCGCCGCAAAGCGTGCTCGAAGTCATCAAGGGAATGGACCCGCGCGTTGGCCTGTGTATCGATATCGGCCACACCGTGCGCGCCGGTAAAGATGTGGTGGAATCTATCGCCGAAGCCGGGCCGCGAGTGCACGAACTGCACATGAAAGACCTGACCGATTTCACCGATAAGAACAGCCAAGTGCCGGTAGGCGATGGCAAGATGCCCATAGCTGCCATCTTCCGGCAACTGCAGAAGATCAACTATAAGGGCGTGTGTTCGCTCGAATATGAGATCGATGCGGATAACCCCATGCCTGGCATGCAGAAATCGTTCTCGTACATGCGCGGTGTGGTTGCGGGTATGCAGGCTTGATCGAGTTGGGCGCGTCTCGCGAAGAGACGCTGACGGTGGACGAGCGGGTGGCGATCAGCTTCCTGGGCGTGCCGGGAGGCCGCGTGTTGGCCACTCCGCAGATGATTCAGCACATGGAAATCACCAGCCGCAATCTGCTGAAGCCCATGCTGGATGACGGCTATGATTCGGTGGGCACCGTGGTCAGCGTGAAGCACCTGGGCGCGACGCCTATGGGCATGGACGTGGTGTTTCGCAGCGAGATTCTGTCCGTCGACGAGCGGCGCGTCACGTTCAAAGTGACCGCGCGCGATGCGCACGAAACCATCGGCGAAGGAACGCATGAGCGGTTCATCGTGAACGTGGACCGGTTCGCGGCGAAGATGGAATCAAAGCTTGCGAGCAAAGATCGCGTAGTCTAAGCCACCGAAGAAACGGTCGCGAACGGCGGCGGGCAGTTCGTTCAATTCAGGCCATGAGTCGGAGGCGGGGAAGCGCTTGACTACTTCGATACCGCCCATGCCGGCCTCTTCCAGATAGAAGGCTAACAGCGGATGCGGCACCGGGCGCGTGTGTGTGGGGTCCAGGTAGAAGTGAGTGGCGAAGATGGCCAGGCATTCCGGATTCGGCGTTTCGAAAACAAGGAGCGCGCCGCGTTCCAGCTTGTCGGCGCAGAGCCGCACCAGTTCGGGAAGTCTGTCAGGCGGAAGGTGTTCGACAACCTGCGCGCAGAAGATACCGCCCAGCGATTTGTCCGCTTGATTGGCGAGCCATTCGAAGATGTCGCCCTGTTCGGCTTGCAGCGAACGCGCCTGACAGGAGGCGACAGAATCGGCGCTGGCGTCGATGCCGCGGGCGGGTACGGAAGCATCGCGCATCACTTCCAGAAACTCGCCATTGCCGCAGCCCAGATCGATCACCTCGCGTGAGCCTTGGAAGCGCTCCGCGTAAAACTGCTGTCCGGCTTTGACGTGCTCGGCGGAACCGCGAAAGCGCGCCGAAAAGGCGGGGTAGTCGAGAGGCGGCGGCGTGGGTGCCGGTGCCTGCGCGGGAACGCGGACGAGACCTCGCTGGCGCACCATGCGGAGTTCGGCATGGATGGTCCGTTCGAACTCCAGGCGGATGCGCTCCATGTCTCGCCAGAGCTGTTGCTGAATCTTAATGCCGTTCAGCTCGAGGGCCTGGGAGAAATCGCGATGCTGTGCTTCGAGCACTTCGCGTTCGTGCCTGTCGGCGGCGAGGTGTTGAGCATGAGCGGAGGACGCGAGTAGATCCAGGCGAGCCTGCGTATCGCGCACATGCTGGTCCCACTTCCCGGGCAGGGGTGCCACCTGTTGGCGCAACGCGTGAGCGTCGGCGGTGATCTGTGCGGCGCGCGAGCGGATCTCGGTGAGTTCGGGCTCGGCGGCGTGGCGTTCCTGTTCCAGGCGCTGACCGATCTGCGCGCCGAGTGAGACCAGAGACCGGTTCAGATCGTTCACCGCTTCCATCAAGCTTTCGAGGCAGGAAATCACGCCATGATTGAAGACCACCTGATCGCGCACAAACCAGTTCAGGCTCCGTGAGACCGCGCGCTTGGTGAACTGTATGGCGTTGTTGGCCACGCCGCCACGCCGGGGGTTGACCGCGCCGATGGAGGCGGCCTTTGCCTGCGCGGCATCGCGTGCGTGAACGACAGGCATCAGGTCGGCGAGCGGAACCGTAATCGCCTCGCCCGCCGAAGCTGACGATTCCGGGTAGTGCGTCCGGACGCGCTCCCGAATCCCCTGGACTAACTCGCGCAGTTCTTCGAGCTTCTGTTCGTCACTTGCCACGTTTGTTCTTGGACCAACTGGCTGTGATGTTCGAGTGCAAACCGCCGCGCGAACTGAACTCACCGATCAATTGCGCGTGCTTCGGTTTGCAGGCGCTGACCACATCTTCGAGAAAACGGTTGACCACGTTCTCATAGAAGATGCCGAGGTTGCGATAGGCGAGAGCGTACATCTTGAGCGACTTCAATTCCAGGCAGAGTTTGTCGGGGATGTAAGTCAGCGTGAGTACGCCGAAATCCGGCAGGCCGGTCTTGGGGCAGATGGAGGTGAACTCATCCACCACAATCTCGATCTCGTAGCCGGCGTATTGATTCGGCCAGGTTTCAATCTCAGGGAGAGGCGCTTCAATGCCAGCGGCGGCGTGTTCGTCCGTGTAAGCTTTTTCTTTTTTCATGACAATTCGTTCGAGAGCGCTTCAAGGAACAGGCCGACATCGGTGACGACGCCGACGGCTTGGCCCGTGCCACGGTCGCTCACCTTGGTGGCGACGGCGGGGTTGATATCGACACAGACGATTTTCACCCAGCTTGGCAGCATGTTGCCGGTCGCGATGGAATGGAGCATCGAACCCAGGCAGAGCACGATGCCCGCGCCTTTGAGGTGAGCGGCGTAGGCGTCCTGCGCGGCGTTCATGTCGGTGATGGTATCGGGGAGGGGACCGTCATCGCGCAGGCTTCCGGCCAGAACGAAGGGGACGTTGTGCGTCACGCACTCGAACAGGATGCCTGATTTCAAACGGCCTTGTTCCACCGCGCCGCGGATGCCGCCGCAGTGATTGATGGCGTTGATGGCGCGCATATGATTGCGGTGGCCATGCTCTTCCTGACGGCCATCGGCCATGCGGATGCCGAGCGAGGTG
This sequence comes from Bryobacterales bacterium, assembly GCA_038229155.1. Classification (GTDB taxonomy): domain Bacteria; phylum Acidobacteriota; class Terriglobia; order Bryobacterales; family Bryobacteraceae; genus JALYXI01. The sequence goes on from JBBROT010000358.1 coordinate 4,047, forward strand.
CCGAGCAGGACGGACTCAATGTCATGAACGCCGAGAGCATTGCCGCTTAGGAGCGCATCGATATAGCCGCCGCGGATGAGCTTCGAAAGGCCGCGCGCGCCGCCGGTATGCACGCAGACGGGACCGGCGACGGCGATAATCTTCAAAC
>JBBROT010000359.1:0-4120 GCA_038229155.1 Bryobacterales bacterium
CGGACGGCTGCGGGAAGGGGAGCGGTTACCAGCCACTCGGGAATTGGCTGGCCAGCTTGCGCTCAACCGCACCACTGTCTCCGCTGCTTACGAATTGCTGGAATCGGAAGGCTGGATTTCGGGCGAGGTGGGCCGTGGCAGTTTCGTTCGCAGCAGAATCTCATCTGAAATTGACTGGCCCAGGCTGCTGGCCCCATCTCTGATCCCGCGTAACCCGCCGCTCGGCCCCGTCGCCATCAGTTTTGCCCACTCGCGCCCCTCTGAAGATTTGTTTCCCGTGGACGCGTTTCGCGCCAGCACCGAAGCGGTTCTTGCCAGCCCCGGTCTCGCTTCACTTCTTCAATTGGGCGCGCCGGCCGGCTATGAACCGTTGCGCCGGTATCTGCTGGAACAGGCCCGCGCCGAGGGCAATGCCACCGAGGGTGACGATTTGTTGATAACCAACGGATGCCAGCAGGCGCTCGATTTGCTGCGCCGCGTTCTGGTACGGCCCGGCGACACCATTGCGCTCGAAGATCCGGTCTATCCCGGTATCCGGAATCTCTTTCTGCAAGCAGGCGCTTCCCTGGCCGGCATCGAAGTGGATCGCAACGGCATAGACGCTGACGCTCTCAGTGCTCTGCGGCCGAAACTTGCCGTGGTCACGCCAAGCTTCCAGAATCCAACCGGCGCCACAGTATCGTTGGACCGCCGCGAAAAGCTGGTGGGAATTCCCGGCACCATTTTCATTGAGAACGATATCTACAGCGCCCTGCGCTACCAGGGTGACAGTCTGCCTACGCTCAAGCACCTGGATCGCGCGGGCCGCGTCGTCCTGTTGCGCAGCTTTTCGAAGGTGGCATTTCCGGGCCTTCGCGTGGGCTGGGTCATCGGGCCCCGGCCTCTCATTCAGCGCTTGACCGAAGCCAAGCACCTTACGGATCTGCATACCGATCGGTTTTCGCAAGCGGTGCTGTTACACTTCGCTCAATCGGGCCGCCTGGCCGAACATCAGCGCAACATGCTGCAAGCGGGACGCAGCCGCCTTTCCGCCGCGCTGGACGCGCTCAGGCGTCATATGCCGGTGGGCGCGCGGTGGCGGGAACCGAAAGGCGGCATGAACCTGTGGGTGGAACTGCCCGATTCGCTGGACGCGGCCAGCTTGCTGAACAGTGCCCAGGCGCAAGGCGTGGCGTACCTGCCCGGCAAATCATTTTCCGTGCTGGCCTCGCATCAGAATGCCTTGCGTCTCAGCTTCGCCGGTCTCACGGAAGCACAGATCGCGCGCGGCATAGAAATTTTAGGAAGTATCGTACGGCGGGAGCTGGAAGCGGAGCGGTCGCGCGATCGCGAACCTGTTTCGGCGATGGTGTAAGCAAGTCCAATTCATTAAGGAGCGGCACAAAATGATATTCGATGATCGGTTTCGATTGAAAGTTGGTTTGGCGGAGATGATGAAGGGCGGCGTCATCATGGATGTGGTGAATGCTGAGCAGGCGCTGGTGGCGGAAAAGGCCGGTGCTTCGGCCGTGATGGCGCTCGAACGCGTGCCGTCCGATATTCGCAAGGAAGGCGGCGTGGCGCGCATGTCTCCAGTCGGCATGATTCGCGAAATTATGCAGACGGTCAGCATCCCGGTCATGGCGAAAGCGCGCATCGGACATTTCGCCGAAGCACGCATCCTCGAAGAACTGGGCGTCGATTATATTGACGAATCGGAAGTGCTCACCCCCGCTGACGAGGAACACCACATCGCCAAGCGTGATTTCAAAGTGCCGTTCGTTTGCGGAGCGCGCAACCTGGGCGAAGCACTCCGCAGAATCGCGGAAGGCGCTGCCATGATCCGCACCAAAGGCGAAGCCGGCTCCGGCAACATCGTGGAAGCCGTGCGCCACATTCGAACCATCGTTAAAGAAATGCGGCAGCTCACCGTACTGGGCAAAGAAGAACTGCTGCACGAATCGAAGAAGCACATGGCACCGCTCGACCTGATTGAATATTGCGCCGAACACGGCAAGCTGCCCGTCCCGAATTTTTCAGCAGGTGGCATCGCCACACCCGCCGACGCCGCGCTGGTGATGCAACTGGGCGCGGAAGCTGTCTTCGTCGGTTCCGGCATTTTCAAGAGTCCGCAGCCGGAGTTATTCGCGCGCGCCATCGTGAAGGCGACCACTTACTATAACGACCCCGCCAAGGTTCTCGAAGCCAGCGAAATGCTCGGAATCGGCATGCCCGGTCTCGATATTTCGAAGCTGCAGGAACATGAGTTGATGCAAACTCGCGGCTGGTAATGGCGGTAAAGGCCACTGTGGGAGTGCTGGCGCTACAAGGTGCCTTCGAAGTACATCGCAATGCGCTGGAACAATTGGGCGCGCGCGCCATTCTGGTGCGTACGGAGCGGCAACTGAACGAATGCGATGCGCTGGTGCTTCCCGGCGGCGAAAGCACCACCATGCTCAAGCTGCTGAATGACGAAGCGCTTAAGGAGCCGCTGGCGGATTTCGCGCGCCGCAAGCCCGTGCTGGCCACCTGCGCCGGAGTGATTCTGTTAGCGCGCGAAGTAACTCATCCGGTCCAGGAATCGCTCGGCATTCTGGATCTAACCGTGGAGCGCAACGGGTACGGACGGCAGATCGATAGCTGCATCGCGAATATCCTCTTAGACGGCAAGCCCCTCGAAGCTGTCTTCATCCGCGCGCCCATCATTCGCTCTGTCGGGCCTGACGTGAAAACGCTCGCCAGCATGGGGGGCCATCCCGTGCTGGTAGCGCAAGGCCATCATCTAGCTGCCACCTTTCATCCTGAATTGACGCAAGATCGCCGGGTTCACCGCCTTTTCTTGAGTAAACTGAAGGCGTGAAACGGGTCCACTTCATTTGTATCGGCAATTGCTGCCGCAGTCAGATGGCGGAGGGCTTTGCACGGCATTTGGGAACCGGCATGGTGGAAGCCACAAGTTCCGGCCTTGCGCCCACCAGGGAAGTGGCGTGGGAGACCGTTGCCACCATGCGCGCGAAAGGCGTCGACATCAGTTCGCAGACTCCCAAAAAGTTCGATCCCTATGGGACTGCGGATTTCGATCTTATCGTCAACCTGAGCGGGTTTGATCTTCCCGGAAAGCCCGCCGCCACCGTGGAAGACTGGCCCGTTCGCGATCCCTATGGCGAGAGTGCCGCCGTCTATACCGCCGCCGCTTCCGACATTGAAGCCCGGGTTTCCGAACTCGTCGAACGGCTTCGCGCACAGTCGTGATTCTTTGTTGGCCCGAAGATTGCTTCCTCAGGCTCCAGTAGGGAATCAGCCATGAAAATATTACGCGCTCTTGCCGTTCTCTGTATGCCGTTTGCCTTGATGGCCGGCCAGAATACCATTACGCTGAAAGATGGCCGCACCTTCTCAGGCCGCTTTATCGACGGCAACACAGTCACCGTCGCCTTTCAGGATGACCACGGGCGTGACTATCGATTCCGCACGAGTGAAGTGGATCGCATCTCTTTTACCGGGTTCAACGATCGTCCCAACCCCAGCTATGACCGCCCGCGCGCCGACGGCAATCAGGTCTATAGCGAACCCAACATCCGCCGGAATGGTTACAGCGGCACACGCGTGCTCCCGGTAGGCGCTGAAATTTCGGTTCGCACCACAACCACCATCAATTCCCGCAACGCAGGCGAAGGTGAAACCTTTTCCGCCTCCGTTGAACGTGACGTTCTCGATGGTGCTGGCGATGTCGTGATTCCCCGCGGGAGTCCCGCCGAATTGATCGTGCGTGACATAAACGGGGGCAACAGCCGCAACAGTAACGATTTGATTCTGGACGTTCAGGCCGTTTCCGTGGATGGCCAGCGTTTCCTAATCTATACCGAAGATTTGGCACAAGGCGGGAGTGGCCGCCGCGGATTGGGTGCCAACCGGCGCACCGGAGAATTTGTAGGCGGAGGAACCGCTCTTGGAACGCTTCTGGGCGCTGTGGCGGGGGGAGGTAAAGGCGCTCTGATTGGAGCCTTGGCGGGCGCCGCCGCTGGTGTCGGTACCCAAGTCTTGACCAGGGGACGCGAGGTGCGTGTGCCTTCCGAAAGCGTTCTGAACTTCCGGCTTGATCAGCCGGTTTATATGAATCTGAGATAGAGAGGAAGATTGA
>JBBROT010000360.1:0-4115 GCA_038229155.1 Bryobacterales bacterium
CGATTTCGCTTGAATTTCCACGGTGCGGTAGACATCGCGTTTCGATAAACCACGCTGGCGGGCCACTAGTTTCATCGCTTCCATGCGCGACATTCCGTTCTGAATGCAGCTTTCGACGGCGAGATCGAGCGGCGTTGCGTCCACGTCCGCGCGGGTGGCTTTTCCGATCAGAACGGTGAACTCGCCGCGGATGGAATCGCGCGAAGCGAGTTGAACGCGAATCTCGGACGCGGTTCCGCGCAGGTACTCTTCATGCAGCTTGGTGAGCTCGCGCGCGATCACCACGGGGCGGTTCCCGAGCGCGGTCTGGATATCGGTGAGAGCGTCCAGGATGCGATGCGGCGCTTCATAGAAGATAGTAGTGGCAGCTTCGTTCTTGATGGATTGCAGGCACTGCAGACGCTGCCCGGATTTGACGGGGAGGAAGCCTGCGAAGTGGAATTGATCGGTGGGGAGACCCGATGCCGCGAGCGCGGTGAGCGAGGCCGAAGCTCCTGGGAGCGCCTGCACAGTAATTCCCGCTTCGACGGCGGCGCGCACCAGCCGATAGCCGGGATCGGAAACAAGCGGCATGCCGGCATCGGAGACAAGCGCGCCGGAACTGCCCTGAAGCAAGCGGCTCACCAGTTCTTTCGCGCGCTCCATTTCGTTGTGCTCGTGATAGCTGACGGTGGCGGTCGCGATGCCATAGTGATGCAGCAGTTTCTGCGTCTGGCGCGTATCTTCGCACGCGATCCAGGCTACCTCTTTCAGAGTTCGCACGGCCCGGAATGTCATGTCTTCCAGATTGCCGATCGGAGTTGCCACCACATACAGAACCGCGGGGCCTTGAGGGGACATGCTGCCAGTATTATAGAGCCCGGTAGCTGGTGAGTTGTATTCCTTTTTCGTTCAGGACGGCGCGGGCGAGCGGAGAACGAAGCGCGCGCCACTCTTCCACCCTGCTTTGTTTGAGGCGCGTGTTAGCGGCCGGCAGTTCGGTGCCGAGCAGGCCGGGGTGACACATGAGTTCCGTGATGCCTTCCGGCAGCGCGGCGAGGGTTTCGGCGAGATTTTCAGGCGTCATGCGGCCAGTGAGTTGAAAGCCGGTGAAGTGATTTGTTCTGCGGGCGTGGGCGCGTTCGAGCTTGGTGTCGAAGCCGCGCAATGCACTGCGCATACAGGCGGAGATGGCCTGGGTGGTGAGCGGTGCGCACGCGTCGCGGTTGAAATCCGCCGGCTTGCGGATGTAGCGGATGCCGAATTCCTGAGAGACGCGCAAGACGGCATCGAGCACTGCGGGAATCAGGTGAGTGTGCTTGTGCGTATCGAGGTGAGTGGGGCGGATGCCAGCTTTGAAGACAATTTCAAGCTGCCTGCGTAGATGTGTGAGGACATTTATCTGGCGCAATAGAATCGCTTGAATTAGCGCCGGGATGTGCGGAGGCAGACCGGGCCCTTGCACCAGCACCAGATGGCAGCCGACATCGAGCGAAGGGTTCGCTTTCGCGAGATCTACCGCGTGGCGGAATGCAAGGCCGGTTGCCATGAGCGTGGTTGCGGTGAGGATGCCTTCGCGGTGGCAGGCGAGAATGCCCTCATTCACGTCGCGCGTGAAGCCGAAATCATCCGCGTTGACGATGAGGCGGCGGAGCACAAGCTAGAAGAGAGCGAGCTTGATGCGCAGGAATTTTTTCGGGTTGGCGCGCATGTCTTTCACCAGCAACTGAGCTTCGCGGCTGGCACCGTTCAGAGAATCGAACAACTGGGGATTGACCAGCAGTTGGCCGATGGTTCCCTGCCCCGCATTCAGTTTTTCGATGGTAGTGTTCAGCTTGCCGGCGATGAGATTGAGCTGCCGGTAGAGCTCTTCGTCTTTCAGAAGCTTGCCCGCGGTTCCCTTGCCAGCCTGAAGACTATCGAGCATGCGATGCACCTCAAGCAGGCTCTGGTTCGCTTCGTCATAGAGCGCGTTGTCATTCAGCAGTTTGCCCGCGCTGCCCTTGCCGTTCTGGACCTGCGCGACGATGTTATCCAGACGCTGGATGGGACTGCGGAGTTCCTTATATAGCGTGTCGTCGTAAAGCAGTTTGCTGATGGTGCCGTTGGCGTTGCGAACGTCTTTGACCAGTTGATCGAGTTCGCGCGCGGTTTCATTCACGCGGGAATACAGCTCTTCGTCTTTCAGCAGTTTGCCGATGTTGCCTTTACCGGCATCGATGTCTTTGAGGAGCGCATCCACACGGCCCGCCACATTCTGGAACTGGGTCAGGATGGTGGAAGCCTGCGAGACCAGTTGCGGAATATCCTGCACGTTCGCGCTGTGCAGTTCGCCATCGGGCTCCACGTGCTTCGCGCTTTTTCCTTTGGTGATGTTGATGTATTTATCGCCCAGAAGGTTCGAGGCGCTGATACCCGCGATGGAATCTTCGGGAATCAAATCCAGAAATTTGCGGCGCAGATCCATTTGAATTTCCACGGTGCGTCTGGCTTCGCGCGAGCCGGAGAGTTGGATCTTTCTAATATTGCCCGCGAGGATACCGTTCAGGCGCACGGCCGAGCCTTCCGCCATGCCGGCTGAATCTTCCATGTAAGTGCGCAGGCGCACGCTGCCTTCGAACAGATGAGCGTTGCCGGTGAGCAGGAAGATGAGCACGGCGGCAATCGCCATGGAAACGATTGCGACAATTCCCACTCGAAGTTGGGCCCAGGAAGTTTTTTTAGGGTCGGCCATTTTTATTTCAGCGCGCTTAATTCGGCTTTTTCACAAACTTACAAATATAGGAGTCATTCTGCTTTTCGAGTTCTTCCTGGCTGCCGTCGAAAATGAGCTTACCCTCTTTCATTACTATAAACTTGGTGCGCTTGCGGTCCTCTTGCTTGGTGCCGATCAGTTTACCGTCGTCTGGATTGTAACGGAAGTTCGCCACCAGATTGCCATCCTGATAGCGATGCGTGACCACCAGTGCGGAGGTGTTGTCCAGATCACGCTCTTTGATGATGAGGGTCATGATGGTGTTGGCGGTGATGGGGTCGAGGCCGGCGGTGGGCGAATCGTAAAGCAGCAGCGGCGGTTTGGTGACTACGGCGCGCGCGATGGCGGCACGGCGGCGCATACCGCCTGAGAGTTCACTCGGGAAACGCTTCAATGTCTGGCCGAGTTCGACGAACTCCAAAGCTTCTTTCACTTTGGGGCGCACCTCGCCGGGCTTGCATTTGACAGAGTTCTGGTTCAGCAGAGGGTAGGCCACATTCTGTTCGATGTTCAGCGAATCGAAAAGGGCGCTTTCCTGAAACAGCATGCCCAGCTTGCCGCGCGCATCGAAGAGCTGCTTTTCGGTGAAATCGGAGATGTCCTGCCCGAAGAGAATCACCTTGCCCGACCATGGCTTGAGCAGGCCCATGGCGGTCTTCAGCAGCACGGTCTTGCCGCTTCCCGCGACGCCGAGGATGATGCCGGTTTCGCCCTTGCCAAGCTCAAAGGAAACATCGCGCAAGGCGGGTTGATTGTCGAAGCCGGTGGTGACGTTCTGGAAGCGGACGGCCAAGTCATCGGGAGTGCTCATGAGGGAGTGACGCTGACAAAGATGCGAGTGAGGAAGAAGGTGAGCACAAAGATGATGACGCTGGCGGCGACGACCGCCTGGGTGGTGGCGCGTCCGACGCCTTGCGTGCCGCCGGTGGTGCGCAGACCGTAATAGCAGCCGATTAAGGAGATCACGAACGAGAAGATGAAAGGTTTCATCAGCCCTTGCACTACGTCGTTCCATTCGAGCGCGCGCCAAGTGCTGCTCCAGTATTCGTGAGTATCGATGCCGTAAATGTAACGGCCCACGATGAAGCCGCCCACCATGCCGACGAAATCCGCAATGACGGTCAGGCAGGGCAGCATGACGGCGATCGCGATCATGCGGGGCGTTACCAGCTTCTGTATCGGGTCCGTGCCCAGGGCGCGCATGGCGTCAATCTGCTCGGTAACCTTCATGGAGCCGAGTTCACTGGCGATGCCCGAGGCGTTGCGGCCCGCGACCACGATGGCGGTGAGCACCGGTCCTAATTCGCGAACAAGAATGATGGAGACTACCTGGCCGGTGCGCCCGGTCTGCCCATACTGTCCCAAGGCGCGCCCCATTTGA
>JBBROT010000361.1:0-4110 GCA_038229155.1 Bryobacterales bacterium
TCGAGCCATCAGCCGCTTTACGAACGAACCCGCGTCATCCATATCGCCGTTGCGCCATGCGGGGGCCGGTCAGGTGGTCCCCCTCGGCATCGTCAGCGATCTCTACGGCGGTATACTCTTTCACGCGGGCCGCTTCCGGCGCATCAATCGCTATTACGAAATCCGTGCTCGGAGCGCGGAAGCTGAAATCGATACCGCTACCAACTCGCTATGGTTCGGTTGGCACTTTCCGCAGCAACTCTTACTGGGCGACCCCGCCGTTCGCGACGCGGCCTTGCATTCCATTCAAGTCTGCATACCTCGCGCCACTATCCTTCCGGTTGGCGTGGATTGTATTTCGATTCTGACCACAGCGCGTACTGGCCCCGTCTATTGCCGCTCCCGCGAGACTGCTCGCGAAGGGAATCTCTTCACTTACAACTTCGAAATCGTGGACCAGGAAGGAACGCTTCTTGAAACCTGGGATGGCGTTCGCCTTCAGGCATTTGAAAATCAATCCACCGCCGCGAAGCCCTGGCCTGCCGCTCTGCTTGCTTCCCACATGGAGCGGGAACTGAGCGATAGAGAAGGTATAGACATCCGTCTGAGCTTCGAAGGCGGCGTATCCATTTGCCGTGACAGCCGGCGCAACTTGCTGGTCCAATCGTTCGGCATGAACAGCGAAGATATCTGCCATCGCGCCGATGGTAAGCCGGAGATGAACACCCGCGCAGGCTCCATCACGTTCTCCCATCTGCCGGAAATTTCCATGGCCGCTCTCTCGACGGACACCGTCGGCTGCGATCTGGTTTCCGTGTGCAAGCGAGACCCCGCCTTGTGGCGCGAGATGCTGGGGCCCCCTCTTTACGATCTCGCAAGCTTCTTATTCCGAAGCGAAGGCGATACGGAAGATACAGCGGCATCCCGTGTGTGGGCCGCCATGGAGTGTCTCAAAAAAGCGGGTGCCTCCACCGCCGAAACTCTGCTCTTCGACGATCGCCGGGACGATTGGATTGCCTTCACAGCGGGTCCTTATTCGGTCTCGACACTGGCCACAAATATTCAAGGCGTCCCCGGCGCGGTTGTGCTGGGAGTGCTCACGCGGAGGGCCAATGCAAGCTTACGAATACCGGCATGTAGTGGGGTTTGAAGAAACCAATCTGGTCGGCAATGTGTACTACGTAAACCATGTGCGCTGGCAAGGCCGCGTGCGGGAACTCTTCCTTCGGCAATACGCGCCGGACATTCTGGAAGAACTGGCGCGCGGTCTCGCGCTGGTGACCACGCGTTGCGGCTGTGAATATTTTCAAGAGTTGAACGCCTTCGATCAGGTGTTGATCCGCCTGCGGCTCGGTGCCATCACCCAGAGCCGCGTCTCCATGCTGTTTGAATACAGCCGCGAGACCGAAGCCGGCGAGGAACTGGTGGCGCGCGGCGAACAACAGATCGCCTGCATGCGCCGCGAAGGTTCGCGCTTTCTGCCGGTTCCCGTTCCAACATCTTTGCGCGAAGCAATCCAGCAGTTTCAGGACGACGAGTCAATCCGATAAGGGGCCACAAACATGTCTGCACAGATGTCCGCACAGCCGGTCTTCAAGCTTCAAATCAGTCAAGCCTCCCGTGACAGCACGGTCGATTCTCATGTTCGCGCCGTAGAGCGCGTAATCCATGCCATGCGTGGCGATCTTGAGCACCCTCTTTCGCTGCGAGCCATGGCGAAGATTGCTTACTTCAGCCCTTACTATTTCAACCGCACCTTCCGGCAGGTTACGGGCATTCCTCCATGCCAGTACTTGTACGCGCTCCGCCTGGAGGCCGCCTCCAGCCTGCTGCTCCATACGGAACAGACCGTGCTCGACATCTGCTATGAGGTGGGTTACAACAGCCTTGGCACATTCACGCGGCGCTTTACCGAACTGATGGGTGTCTCGCCCAAGCGCTTCCGTTTGCTAGGGCGTTCGCGTGAGCCGCTCTCAGTATTCGATTCGGCTTGGCGGGAAGAAGCCGGCCATCAGCCAGAGCCGCTGCCAGCGGAAAACGACTTAGTGGGCCGCGTGTACGGTCCGGAATCGTTTCAGGGGCTGATCCTCGTCGGCCTGTTCGAGACCTCTATCCCGCAAGGGAAACCTGTGGCTTGCGCTCTGCTGAAGCAGACCGGCACGTACCGAATCGCTGGCGTGCTGGAAGGCCGCTATCACCTCTTCGCTGCCGGACTTAGCCCGTCGCAGGATTCGCGCACACAGTTCCACAACAACTGCGCCCTGCGCGGAGGAGGTCAAGCCGTTACCGTCACACGCAAGGGCATCACCGGCTCTTCCGATTTGGAATTGCGCGCGCCTTCTGCCGTCGATCCCCCCATGCTCCTTGCATTGCCGCTATTGATCGCGGGCCGCTCCAACAGTCAACGTGCGGCAAAGATTCCGTCGGCCGCCGTGATGGCTCTAGCTACTAAGGCTTGCTGATCCAATGCCCGTCCCCATGCCGCAACCGCCCGGGCCGAAATGCCGCGCGCTGGTCCACTCGCTCCTCATGATCAAGCGGGATCGGCTTGCCTTCGTGTTGGACGCGGGCAAGCGATATGGCGACATCGTGGGGTTCGGCATGGGCCGCCGCAAAGTCTTTCTGCTGCGGCACCCGGAACACATTCGCTACGTGCTCTCAGAAAACCCCGCAAACTTTCGCAAAGGCCTTGGCATTGAGGAGGCTCGCCCCCTGCTGGGCTATGGTTTGCTTTCGAGCGATGGCGAGATATGGACCCGCCAGCGCCGCCTGCTGCAAGCCGCTTTTCACGCCGACCGTCTGGACAGCTATCGAAAGATCATCGTCGCGGCTGCTGAAAAGATGGCTTCCCGATGGCGCACGGATACAACCATCGACGCCGCTCACGAGATGACGCTCTTGACCGTTTCCATCGTGGGCCAGACGCTGCTCGGCATCGACCTGGACAGTCAAGCCGAAGGCATCGCGCGCGACCTTCACACACTCACTGCAGACGCCATGGCGCGCATGTCAAGCATCGTTCCCATTCCACGAAGGGTCCCCACGCCGGCAAACCTGCGGGCTGCTCGCGCGCTTCGCCGCATGGAGACGCGCGTCAACCGGATGATCGATGAGCGGCGATCGCACCCCACCGGCGGTGGCGACATGCTCTCTCTGCTTGTGGAAACGCAGGACGCGAACGGCGGCCGCCAGCAGGTGCGTGATGAGTTGATGACCGCCCTGGTCGCCGGCCATGAAACCACGGCGGCGGCCCTCTCCTGGGCGTGGCGCTTGTTGTCCCAACACCCTGAAATCTCCGAGCGTCTCCGCGAAGAGTTGGAGACCGTGCTAGGCGGCGAGGAGCCCACCATGGCTACTCAGCCGAGGCTGGTTTACACCAAGGCGGTCATCGAGGAAACCATTCGGCTCTATCCGCCCGTATGGCTCCTGCCGAGAAAAAATATCGAGGCTGACACCATTGGATCGTTCCACGTGCCGCCACAATCCGAAGTGCTGCTCTGCTTGTATTCCATGCACCGGCACCCCGCATTCTGGGACGAGCCTGACCGCTTCATGCCGGAGCGTTTTCTGCGCGAGAAGAACGCGCGCCACTTCGCCGCTTACCTCCCCTTCGGCGCGGGCCCCAGGACGTGCATCGGCAGCCGCCTGGGCTTGATGGAAGCCACTTTGATCCTGGCTGTTCTGGCACGCCGTTTTCGCGCCGAAGCCATACCCGGCATCGCCGTTCAGGCCGAGGCTTCACTCTCACTTCATGCCCGAAACGGTGTTCCCGTCATCATCCGCCAGGTCGCTCCAGCGCGAGCAGCTTTTGCATGCCGATAGAACGCAACGCCGGAGAAGGTTGCTATCCGGTACCCAGCTTATGATTTGCCAAGGCGGAACTTTCCCGCCACTCGAAAAGGAGACATAGTTTATGAAAAGACTCATGGTTTCGCGAGTCAGACTATCGGCTGCGGCAGCGATTGTTGTTTTCTCCGCCGCATCGGCGGTTGCGGCCTCGGATTCTTTAACTCCAGCCACCGTACAGTGGGATGCGAAGGCCACCCAAGAGGTTGCTCATTCACTTCACTACATGCACCAGGTCTGGAATGCCGGCGATATGGAGGCGGTCAAAAAAGTAATCGCGGGCGA
>JBBROT010000362.1:0-4105 GCA_038229155.1 Bryobacterales bacterium
CTGTTCCGCTTTCGCCAGCTTGGAACCAGCTTCGAACCCTGCCACCAGATAAGAAGTTTTCTTGCTGATAGCGGCGCTCACCTTTCCGCCTGCTTTTTCAATGCGGTCTTTGGCCTCCTCGCGCGTCAATGTTTGCAGGGTCCCGGTGAGCACGAACGTCTTGCCCTCCAGCTTGCCGGTCTTCCTGGCCTGCGCGTATTCGAAATGCAAACCAGCCTTCCTCAGTTTCTCCACCAGTTCACGATTTTTCGGCTCGCGAAAAAAATGCAGGATGCTTTCCGCAATGCGCGGACCCACCTCGCCGGCTGCCTGCAACTGATCCAGATCGGCCGACGCAATCTTGTCCATCGATCCGAACTGCTCCGCCAACAGTACAGACGTGCGTTCGCCGACGAAGCGAATCTCAAGGCCCTGAATCACTCGCGGCAATTCCTGCTTGCGGCTCTCCTCAATATTGCGCATCAGGTTCGCAGCCGATTTCGGGCCCAGCCGCTCCAGCGTCAGCAGCTTCTCCTGCGTCAGATCGTAGAGATCGGCGATGCCACGAACCAGGCCGCGATCCACCAGTTGATCCACCAGCGCCTCGCCCAGCCCATCGATATTCATCACGCCGCGCGAGGCGAAATGCTGCAGCGATTCTTTCAAACGCGCCGGGCAATTCGTATTCAGACAGCGGCTGGCCGCTTCGCCCTCTTCACGAATCACGCGGCCACCGCACACCGGGCACGCCTTCGGCATCTCGAACGGCTTCCGGTACGAGCCCTGCGTTTGCACCCGGATAATTTTCGGGATCACATCGCCGGAGCGCTCCACAATCACCGTGTCGCCAATCTTCAAGCCCAGCCGCTCAATCTCGTCTTCATTGTGCAGCGTGGCCCGCGCCACCATCACGCCGCTGATGGAGACGGGCTGCAGATGAGCTACGGGCGTCAGCGCTCCCGTCCGGCCCACCTGGATGGTGATGTTCTCCACCACAGTGGAAGCCTGGCGCGCCGCATACTTAAACGCAACGGCCCAGCGCGGGGCCTTCGCCGTCTGCCCCAAACGCGCCTGCTGCGCGATCGCGTTCACTTTGATCACCACGCCATCGATTTCGTAAGGCAGCGATTCGCGCTCCCGCTCCCATTCGCGGCAGAACGCAACAGCCTCTTCGATAGTGCTGCACAACTTGCGCTTCGGGTTAACTTTGAAGCCGTTGTGTTCCAGCCAGTCCAGCGATTCCCAATGCGTCGCAAACGGCGGCTCACCTTCAAGCAGCAGCAAGTAGGCATACAAATCCAATCTGCGCGATGCCGTGATAGCCGGTTCCAGTAGGCGCAGCGAACCGGCGGCCGCATTGCGCGGGTTCGCGAAGCGGCTCAGGTTCTCTTCGTCGCGGGCCGCGTTCAGCTTTTCGAATGCCGTGCGGGTCATCACCGTTTCGCCGCGCACCTCGAAATTCGGATACGTATCTTTCACTGTAAGCGGCAGGGACCGCATGGTGCGCGCATTCTCAGTCACGTCCTCGCCGATGGTTCCGTCGCCGCGCGTTAGCGCTTGCTGAAACCGGCCCTGCTCATAGCGCACCGCCAGCGAAAGGCCATCCATCTTCAATTCAGCCACATACTCCACCGCCGCTTCACCCAGCAGATCCAGCACGCGGCGGTCGAAGGCGCGCAACTCGGTCTCGTCCAGCGCGTTGTCCAGACTCAGCATCTGGCGCGAATGCGGCGCTTTGCGGAACCCTTCGCGCGGCTGCCCGCCCACGCGCCCGGTAGGAGAATCCGGGCTGGCCCATTCCGGGTGCAATTCTTCCAGAGCGCGCAGCTCGCGAATCAGCCGATCGTATTCCGAATCGCTGACCTGCGGCTCATCGAGAACGTAATACTGGTGCTCATGGTGGCGGATTTCCTGCTCCAGCTTCCGCATGGTGCTCATGGGATCATTAGGTTCGGTCATTCAGGACGGTTCTCATCGCATTGTACGAGCACATCTCCCTTATCTACAATCCGTACGCGGGTGGTTTGAGAGGCACCCGGATGGAACGGCTGGACCGGGCGGAGCGCGCTTTACAAAAACAGGCTCATTCTGTAACCCGTCATGCGACGCGCGGACCACGAACGGCCGGCGATGTAGCGCGCGAGTGTGTGGCCGCCGGCAGCGACCTGATTGTGGCTGCCGGCGGCGACGGCACCATCAATGAAGTGGCCGATGGGTTGATGGGTTCCGACGTGCCCCTGGGCATCCTGCCCGCCGGTACCGCGAACGTGCTGGCGACGGAGATGAAGCTGGGCGGCAGTGTGGAACGGGCGGCCCGCAACCTTTCAGATTGCCTGCCCCGGCGCGTCAGCATGGGCAAGCTGCTCTTCGGCGATGGCACGTCACAGCACTTCCTGCTGATGGCCGGTGCCGGCCTCGATGCGCGCATTGTCTTCACGCTTGACGCCGGCATGAAGTCCCGCTTTGGTAAGGCCGCCTATTGGCTGGGGGGTGCCCAGCAAATCGGCCGCAAGCTGGAAGAGTTCGATGTGGAGGCGGACGGAGTGCGGCATACCTGCTCTTTCGCGCTGATCAGCAAGGTGCGCAATTACGGCGGTGATTTCGAAATCGCGCGCAAGGTGCGCCTGATGGACGATCAGTTCGAAGTGGTGCTCTTCGCGGGAGCAAATTCATTCCGGTATGTCATATACCTGGCGGGGGTGGCAGCGAATCAATTGCGGAACATTCCCGGTGTGACAATCTATCGCGCCCGTGTGGTGCGCCTGATGCCTCGCAACGGCAATGCCGTTCACTTGCAGGTGGATGGCGAATATGCCGGCCAACTGCCCGCCACCGTCAGCAGTGAACCCGGAGGCGTGATGCTGCTGATTCCCAAGCGGTACCTCGATTCGTGAAACGGCTGCTGGCGCTGCTGAGTGTGGCATGCCTGGCGTGGGCGCAGGGTCCAGGCGCGAATGAGGCACCTGCAACGCTGCGTGTAGGCGGCTTCCTGACAGACGCCGTCACCGGTCAACCTGTGCGCCGGGCCACCCTGACGCTGCAGTACGTCACTGGACCGCGCCCCGCGCAGGCTGTGTACAACGTGATTGCCGATGCCGGCGGGCATTTCGAAATCGATGGCGTGGCACCGGGACAGTATCGGTTGTGGGCGGAGCGCCGCGGCTACGCACGTCAGAGTTTCGCGAGCGAACAAAGCATGATTTTATCCGCCGACCGTCTGGACATTCAGTTCCGCATGGCACCCTTCGCGTCCCTCACCGGCAAGGTGGTGGATGAGAACGGCGATGCCATTTCCGGCGCGTCGATCCAACTGATACGGTCTGAGTTGCGGGATGGCGGACGCGAATTCCGGCCTGCGCTATCGGTGGTCACCGATGATCGCGGCGAATACCGCATGGCGGCGCTCATGCAAGGCCGTTACTACGTGAGTGCATTCGCGCGCGCGCAGGCTGCTTCGGAAGACACAGTCTATCCACGCCGTTTCTTTCCCGGCTCACCAGATCTCGCTACCGCTTCGCCGCTCGAATTGGCTGCGGGCGCCAACCAGCGAGCCGATTTCCGCCTGACGCCCGAACACGCGTTTCACATTCGTGGCAAGGTTCGTGAATGGCAAACGCTGACGGGAATTTCCGTCGCCTTGTCTTCTCGCAATCCCGCGGAACGGTTCGGCGGCGAAGCCCACCCCACGCGTGTCGCCGGTGAAGGCCGCTTCGACGTTTCCGGCGTCGCGCCCGGCCAGTACCTTCTCACGGTGAGCGGTTATGAGGGCGTAAGCGTTCGAACCATGTCTCAGCTTGTCGCGGTGAGCATGTCTGACGTGGACGGCCTCGAACTCGCTCCGCAAGCGGGCATCAGCATTACCGGTCAAGTGACTGTGGAGGCCGCGCCGGCCAACCCGGTCGCACTCACCATCAGTCTGGTTCCCGAAGATTTTGTGATGCGGCCCGTTCAGATGGCTCAAATCGCGGGCACGCGCGGGTTCGAATTTTCGCAGGTGCTCCCCGGCACCTACGCGCTGCGGGTGAACGTGGCTGAGCCTAACTATCTGAAATCGGCATCGCTTGGTGGCGTGGACGTGCTGGCAGTTCCCATTGTGGTTCCCGATTCCGGCAGCCTCGCGCCTCTC
>JBBROT010000363.1:0-4098 GCA_038229155.1 Bryobacterales bacterium
GCTTCCGGAAACATCATCCCGCTATCCACCACGATGATGTCTTCGCCAAAGCGAATCGCCATCATGTTCATTCCAAATTCGCCTACTCCGCCGAGCGGAATTACCTGAAGCTTCTGATCTGTCATTTGATTTATGTGGCTACCTATAGCCGGCCGCTTGAAGCTCGAACAGTTCGGCATACAAGCCGCCCTGGTTTACTAACTCCTGGTGTGTGCCTTGTTCCGTAATCGCGCCGCCCGCCAGCACCAGAATGCGGTCCGCCATCCTCACGGTGGAGAAGCGATGGCTGATCAGGACGGACATGCGCCCGCGCGTGAGTTCGGCGAAGCGCAGGAAAACTTCATACTCGGCGCGCGCGTCCAGCGTCGCCGTCGGTTCATCGAGAATCAACAACTGCGCATCGCGCATATAAGCGCGCGCCAGCGCGATCTTCTGCCACTCTCCGCCCGAAAGATCCACGCCGCCTTCGAATCGGCGGCCCACAATTTGTTCGAATTTCGCCGGCAGCCGGTCGATCGTTTCCGTGGCCTGACTCTTGCGGGCCGCGTCGTGAATGAGGTTGTCGGAATCCAGATCCTCAATTTTACCAAACCCTATGTTTTCTTTAATGCGCATGTCATAACGCATGTAATCCTGAAAAATTACGCCGATCTCACCGCGCAAATCCTCCACCGAATATTCGCGCAGATCCACACCGTCCAGCAGAATGCGCCCGCCCGTCGGTTCGTAAAGGCGCGCCAGCAGTTTCACCAGAGTCGTCTTCCCCGCCCCGTTCGCCCCGATGAGCGCGAGCTTCTCCCCGGGCACCAGGCGAAAGCTCACGCCCGTCAGCACATCGCGCTCTGCTCCCGCATAACGGAACGTCACATTTTGAAATTCGAAGCCACGCTCGAAGGGCCGCGGAGCGGGCAGCGCGCCCGGCAGGCTCCGGATGCGCGGTTCCATTTCGAAAAACTCGAACAGGTCCCGCAGGAACAGCGCTTGCTCCGATACGTCGTTGAAACCCGACAGTATCTTTTCGATGAACATGCGCGAACGCGCGAACGCACCCGTCAGGAACGTGAGCGTGCCAAGCGAAAGCTCTCCCGAAACCGTGCGCATCAGAATCACTACATACGCGCCGTAATAGCCGCCCGTCGAAATCAGGTTCAGCAGGCTGCCGATGGTGGCGCGACGGATCGCGACGGCTTTGTTCTCTTGAAACACACGGTCCGAAACCGACCGGTACCGGTCGGCCAAATAATCGCCCAGCCCGAAGATTTTTATTTCCTTCGCGCTCCCCGTGCTCGCGCCCAGCATGCGCAGATAATCCAGCTCGCGGCGCTGCGGCGTCCACTTGTACAACACGGAATAGGCCAGCGCGGTGAAATGAGTCTCGCCGAGGAAACTCGGAATCACAGCCAGCGCCAGCAGCAGCAGAAGCCAGGGGGAAAAGACGATGAGCCCGGCCGAAAGCGAAATCAGGCTGACCGTATCCTGCGCGACATTCAGCAGCGAAGCCAGCAGCGTGACGCGCCCCGTGGTCTGCCGCCGCGCCCGCTCCAGCTTGTCGTAAAACACGGGGTCTTCGAAACTCACCAGATCCAGCTTTGCCGCGTGGCGCATCAGCCTGATACTGATGCGGTTCGTGAACCGGTCGGCCAGCAGACTGTCGCCCAGGGCGTTGGCGCGGCCCAGAACATCGCTCAAAATGGCGAGACCGAGTTCGACACCCACCCACTGCCACAGCAGGCTCGAGCGGTTCACCACGGCGTCAATGATCAGCTTGGCGACCCAAAGCGTGGCCAGCGGCAGCAGCGCGCGCAGCAGCCGCAAAAGGACGCCCGAGAGCACCAGCGGAGGGCTGGTTTCCCACACCATCCGCAGCATCGGCCGGATGTTGCGGAACGAAGCCATTCTGGCCTGGAAAGAGGTGTCACGCTCAGCGGCGGGTTTGTGAGGGCTCATGAAAACTTGCGGAAAGAAAAAGCCCACCTCGGAAGGTGGGCTTCATTGCCGCTCCGCATCACCAGAGCGGCGGGAGAATCATTTTCGATGGCTTCGCGAACTTGGAAAGCCAGCAAAAACTTTAGTGATTGGATCTTAAATTCTTCGGGGCCTGCTCGTCAAGTGCGAAAAACAGGAACTTTGAAGCATGGATATCTCGGTCGGAATGAACAACTTAACGCTATCGAGGCGTTGCCGGACTTTTGCCGGAGGGCCAAAATAACGCCCCGGACAGGTGCAATTTTTGCCTCTAAGGCTAACAAAAGCAGCGGGTTACCGATTGTCCAAATGGAGCGTAATCATCTGATCGCCCTCGCCCGATTCGCCGCCACGGCGGAAAAGGTGCCGCATGCCGCCGAAAATAGCGCCCGAGACCAGACAGAACAGAAGGACCATCCCGATTAGAATGAATATGTTAACCATGAAATTGCCCCAATTATCTTTCTTCGTGGGCGGGTGATCGGCGCGATCCTGGCCCGTAATTACAGCTTGAAAACGTACCAAAGAAAGGAGCGATTCCGCAGCATTTGTGTCTTTCGGTTGTAACACCACCGCCACGAGGGGGCCAGTCCTCTTCACGATAGAGTTAGGGGTGTTTGAGAGTGCCCCGGCCCGGTCCCGGGCCGAATCGGGAGTGGGGAACGAGAAGATCTCCATCCGCTGCTCTTCGCCGGAAGCCGTCTGGAACAGCGCCATCTGCGCCTCTGTGCCCAGGTGAAACGCAGCCGTGGTGCTGCTAATTTCCGGGCTAAACAAAGCCAGCGAGGCGGGGCCGCTGATGTATCGTTCGGAGTTCGCAACCAGCCCGGCGGCGGGCAGATGATCCGGCAAAGTCGGCAGCGGACCCGATTGCTGGCCTGGCAGGCTGCGAAACACGTTCGCCAGTTCATCCGCCGTGGGGATGTATCCGTCCAGCAGCAAAAAGTGGTTCCCCAGCGCGATGGCGATGCCGTTCGCGGTCACGGCGGTCAGCTTACTCAGGTCCTGAACTTTGGCTTCGGCCAACTTGGCATCGGACGGCTTCCCGTCGCTGAGCCGCGCTTCAATGGCGCGCGACCCTGCGGGCCGCTTCCACTGAAACGCCGCCAGCGCCCCGGTGGAATCCTGCATCGAATAGGCTTCCACATGAAGCTTCGCGCCCTTCAGTTCAAAGGTGGCCTGTTCGGATGCGCGCAGCCCGTATTCATTCCAAACAGCGGGATGGTCTAGCGAAAGCGGCGCGGACGAGACCTTCTTATAGGTACCGACATATTCGGGAAGAATGGCTCCGGCCAGCAAACCCGGAACGAAAAGACAAAGAGCGAATTTGCGCACAATCAAGCGTAGCGCGGGAGAGTAGACTTGAGCAGAGGTGAAAGGCATGCGGCGGCTTTTGGCAATTCTAGTTCTAACAGCGGGATTGTGTTTTTGCGCTGATATCAGTGGGACGTGGAATATCACCATTGAGATCCAAGGAAATACAGGAACGCCCACATTTGTTTTGAAACAGGATGGCGAGAAGCTGACCGGCACCTATAGCGGCATGCTGGGCGAAGCGCCTGTCACCGGCACCATTCATGGCGATATAGCGGAATGGTCGTTCGATGTGAAGTCAGACCAGGTCTCGGGCAAGGTAACTTATCGCGGCACGGTGACCGGCAATAAAATTAAGGGCACAGTGTCTCTGGGAGACCTGGGCACCGGCACCTTCGAAGGGATGAAAAAGTAAGCGGCGCGCTTAGCTGCCGTGGCACTTTTTATACTTCTTGCCGCTCCCGCAAGGGCACGGGTCATTGCGGCCCACTTTGTCGCCGGTGACGATCGTCTTCGTGGCTGAGGCGGTGCCGTCGCCGCCGCCGGCAAACTGAAGCTGAGCCATCTCTTTATCTTTTGTGCGCTCAATCTTGCGAGTGAAATCGAGCACCTGGGCCTGAGCGGATTCCCGCTCGCGCTGCTGGCGGGCCAACTCGGCGCGCTCGGCTTCTTCGTCGAACTCTTCCACCTCATCGCCGCCATCGTCGTCGGTGCCTTCTTCAAAAGGTAGCGACGGCCGGCCAGCTTCGAACGTGAATGTGAACAGGATGCGGATGGTCTCGTCTTCGATGCGATCCATCATGTCCTGAAACAGCGTGA
>JBBROT010000364.1:0-4094 GCA_038229155.1 Bryobacterales bacterium
CGGAGTTCCTGCCCTTCAGCGCGGTGCTTAGCGGCATAAAGGAAATTAAAGCTGTGATGGCGGATGCGGAGCGGTTTCGCCGCCTGGGCCGCCGGACCATTCTGTTCATCGATGAGATTCATCGCTTCAACAAGGCGCAGCAGGATGCCTTCCTGCCCTACGTGGAGCGGGGCGACATCATCCTGATCGGAGCCACCACGGAAAACCCGTCATTCGAGGTGAATGCGGCGCTGCTGTCCCGCTCGAAAGTGTTCGCCCTGCGCGCGCTAACAGTGCCGGAGGTGG
The DNA here is from genome assembly GCA_038229155.1 of Bryobacterales bacterium. Taxonomy (GTDB): domain Bacteria; phylum Acidobacteriota; class Terriglobia; order Bryobacterales; family Bryobacteraceae; genus JALYXI01. The sequence continues at coordinate 286 of JBBROT010000364.1, forward strand.
TGCGCCTGCTCACCCTTGCTCTCGAGGACCGCGCGCGCGGTCTGGGCAATCTGGAGCTGACCGCGACGCCGGAACTGCTGGAGCAGATTGCCATTCTGGCCAATGGAGACGCGCGATCCGCCTACAACACGCTGGAGGCGGCAGCGGCAGCCACCGCGCCCGGCGAAGCCATTGCGCAGGCCACCGTGGAAGCGGCTTTACAGCGGAAAACTCTCCTATACGATAAAGGCGGCGAGGAGCATTTCAACCTGATCTCCGCGCTGCACAAATCCGTGCGCTCAAGCGATCCACAGGCCGCGCTCTACTGGCTGGCACGCATGCTGGAGGCGGGCGAAGACAGAATGTATCTGGCGCGGCGTGTTGTCCGCATGGCGATTGAAGACATCGGCATGGCCGACCCGCGAGCTTTGGAACAAACAATGGCAATGCAGCAGGCAGTGCACTTTCTGGGAATTCCCGAGGGCGATCTGGCCTTGGCGCAGGCGGTTCTTTATCTAGCGGTGGCCCCGAAATCCGATGCGGCCTACCGGGCCTTGAGCGCCGCCGTTGCCGATGTTCAGACCACCACCGCCGAGCCCGTGCCCCTGCACCTTCGCAACGCCCCCACGCGAGCGATGAAAGAGTGGGGTTACGGTGCGGGCTACGATCACGCTCATCGGAGCGAAGGCGCGCTTACCGATATGGAGTGCCTTCCGCCCAGCCTCGCCGGGCGCGTTTATTATGAGCCCACGGATCGCGGCATGGAGCGGCGCATAGCCGAGCGTCTGGCGGAAATTCGCGCGGCGCGGCAAGCGACGGTTCCAGACACTTGAGAACTCTCCTGCTGTTGGCCGCGACTCTCTTCGCGACCCGGAGTCAAGCGGAAACGTGGACGCCGCTGGCCACGACCGCGGAACTGAAAGGTGCCTTTCATGCCCAGAGCAAGAGCGAAAACGCGTTCTGGGAAGACCAGCGCAATGAATCGCGCCCCACGTTCCTCAGCGGCCCGCTCGGCTCCGAATTGGGTTCGTTTCGCACAACCGTGTTTGCCGCTCCCGCGCGGATGCGATTCTTTGTGGCCGGCTATCCGCGTTCCACCGGCATGCGGGTGTACTTGCGTGACGAGGATACCGCCTGCGAATTGAACCTGGGCAGCACACTCGACGCCTCCATCGCCTGGCACGAGCGCATCTGGGACCTGCCGCGCGATTGGCAAAGCCGCAAAGTGCGGCTCATCGTGGAGGATGGGTCCACGGAGATGCCCGCCGGCTGGGTGGCACTCACTCTGCCCGAAGCCGGGTCGCACCCGGCGTGGCTTCCCTTCGCGCGGGCGCTATATCGCAACACCTTCCTGATGTTGGAGCTGGTCTGGTTCCTCATTCCCGGAATTGCCGCCGCCCTTTGGCTCCCCACCGTCTGGTTCCCCCGCTGGTTCCATGCGACAAGCGCGATCCGATTCGCCTCGCTGACCATCGTCGCCGCCGCCATCGCCGCCTATGCCGTCTTCTGGATTTATGTGGCGAATCCGCAAGCCGGTGCCATCGCCTGCGGTCTGTTATCGGCCGCTTCCATCGCCATGATTTGGAAACGGCGCAGACCGGTGCCGAGGGAGCTCGCGATACTCTTCGCCGCCGTTGTGCTGGCCGCCGTTTTTTACCACTCGCTCGGCTTCCTCTTTTACACGGAAGACGGTCCCGGCGAATTCGCTCAGGCGCGCTTCCACCCCAGCCACATGCCGCCCGACAACCTGCTGCAATACCTCTTCGCCTGGGATCTCTACAACGGCGTTTCCGTGCATCCGTTCCTGATTGGCGATGTTCATTCGAGTGACCGCCCGCCACTCGAAACAGCCATTTCCCTAGCCCAATGGCCGTTTTGGCGGATGCTAAGCATCCTTGTCTCCTACCAACTTCTGGGTGTGGGCCTGCAATGCCTCTGGGTGGCCGCCATATGGATACTGCTACGGGCTTGCGGCGTTTCGCCCCCCACCATTGCCTTTGCCTTGCTGCTCATCCTTTTCACCGGGTTCGCCTGGGAGCACAGCTTTTACGTCTGGCCGAAGCTGCTCGCCGCCACATTCTGCCTGATCGGCATCGCGGCCATTCCCGCCTTTCGGGGACGCGATGAACCTTGGACGCTTCAAAACGCGCTAGTAGCCGCGGCGGCCTTTTCTTTGTGCCTGCTCAGCCATGCCGGTAGCGGCTTTACCATCCTCGCGGTGGCGGCTTATCTGGTAATCACGCGCCAATTGCCACCCCTGCGGCTTTGGCTTCCCGCAGTTGCGCTCGGCCTGATTCTTCTCGCCCCCTGGCGCGCATACCAGATGTTTGGCGACCCTCCCGGCGACGCGCTCCTCAAACTGCATCTGGCAGGCTCCTCCGATCCGAATATCGGTTTGGGCCCCGCGCTGGCGCAAGCCTACGGAAAGCTCACCGCCAGCCAATTGCTTCAGAATAAACTGTCCAACCTGACCGCCCTCTTCGCCTGGCCCGGGTGGCGTCCCCATGCCGGTTGGCGAAACACGATTCTCAATCTGGCCGATCTTTCCTTCTTCGCCTTCTTCCCTTGCGCGGGTTTGTTGAATCTGGGGCTGTTGGCACGCCTGGGGCTGCGAAGATCGTCGGCACAGGTCCGGTTTGCCGACCGCATCCTGTTGGTCTCGCTCGCCTCTCTGCTGGTCTGGTGCTTTCTGATGTTCGAGCCCGGCTCGGCCGTGGTGCACCAGGGTTCTTTCGCCACCATACTGCTCTATTTCCTGGCCATGGCGATGTACCTCCACGCCTTCTCCCGAACCCTCGCATGGACAATTGCCGCCGTCCAGGGCTGCGTGGTTTTTCCGGTGCTCGTGTTTCTCGAACCCGTGATTCTACGCCCGCCCGGCTATATCTGGAACGATCCCCTCGATGCCGGCATGGCCGCCGCCGCCCTATTGAGTCTGGCCTGCCTAGTCGCGCTTGCCATCGCCACGAGCAATCGGCGCTACCAATCTCTCTAGCGCCACCCAATCGGGCTCTCCCAAAAATTTCGCCATCAGGCGGCCCTCCGCACCATAGACAAAGATGGCCGGAAGAACGCCACGCCATTCCGGATCCACCGCGCCGATCACTTCCGGGTCTGTAATCCGATAAGCCCTTCCACTCATGTGACGCTGGCTGAGGAACTTTTGCGCCGCGGCAGCCTGCTCAGGTTCATCGGCGGAAATGGTGATCAGGCGCGCGGACGACCGGCGCAGCAGGCGGTGCAAACGCGGCAATTCCTCACGGCACGGTTCGCACCAGGTCGCCCAGAATGCCACCACCAGCACATGCCCGCGATTTGCATCCACCATGCCGCGGTACCGGTTCGCATGCAGCGGAAACAAAGCCAACAGCCCAAGCAGCAGCGCGATCACAATTTTCGAGGCCGCTTAATGGTGCAGCCAAACGATTTTGTCTCCGGGACCGTCACCGGCATGCCCGCCAGCACTTGGTCCAGCGCTTCCCGAAGGGCATGGCGATGAATTCTGGCAGGGTTCTGCGCGTCATCGAGCGCGCCTCGATAGCGAACCTCCGCCTCGCGATCCAAAAGAAACAGTTCCGGCGTGGCTTGCGCTCCGAACCTGTCGGCGGCACGGCTCCCCAAATCGCGGAAGATAGGAAAGGTAAAGCCATGCTCCGCGGCATTCCGGCTGATTTCAGTCTCCGTCTCATTCACGTTGCTGTTCACGAACAGGAAGCGCACACCGCGTGAACGGTAATCATCATAGAGGCGTTGAAACCGCCCGCCGTAAGCGTTCGAAACCGGGCAGCGCGCGGAGAGAAATACCACAACCGTGGACGTGCCTTTCAGCA
>JBBROT010000365.1:0-4074 GCA_038229155.1 Bryobacterales bacterium
AGCTTCTGGCCAACGCTGACGGCCTGGAAGTTCATTCCGAACAAAGCCGGAACAGGGGCGGTCTGGGTACCGTCATGGTTCTTGCCGTCGATTTCATTCAGAATGGCCTGGACCTTGAGCGTGTCGTAGCACCGGATGTTCTGGAAGCTACTTGTCCAGGAGCCGGTGGCGGTGGTATCGACGACGCTGGTGCAGCCGGGGACGGTGGGCAGGGCGACAACCGTGGAGTTGATTTCGGGCGAGAAGAAATCCGCAACGCCGGTGCCGCTGGGACCCTGGTAAAAGTCGTAAGCGGGGTGCTTATCGGACCAAGCGGTGTAGCGGCCGGTGGCACGGACAACTTCGAAGATGGTGTTAACACGCAGGTAGTTATGCGGGTAGACGGGCGCGCAACCATTGGCCGGATCGCGGGGCAGGTAATTGGGGTTGATGCCGCCTCCTCCGTCGAGCTTGGTGAGATCGATATCGATCTGTTCATCGAAGCCGACCTCAGTGCCTTTGGTGCCGGGACAAAGGTTGATGCCACCGGGGATGCCATAGGGGGTGGTGACGGCGGGCGGAGAAAGGGAGCGGTCATAGCTGACGTCGTAATAGAAGCCCGTGGTACGCGGCGAGCCGCCGGTGGCCAGAGCGGAAGAGCCCGGGAAAGAATCGGAAGGCTTCGGGGCGAACGCTTGCAGGTAATTGACGCCGGTTTGGGCGAGTTGGGCCATGGCGGGGCAATAGGGAACGCCGCCATTGATGGTGGAGATTCCCTTGGCGCAATTCGCAAAGTCAAGGGAATGCATGCCGTCGATGCTAATGAGCAGGACGCGGTCAATGTTGTTGTAAACGATGCGTCCGGAACCTTGCTGAGCGGCGGCGGGAATGACGAGGGCGGCGAGCAGGGCCGCGGTGCCCACGTGAGTCTTTAATTGAGATTTATAGTGCAAGTAATTACCTCCAGGGGTAAGTATTAGCTGGAAGCTGTTTCAGTTTGATTGCAGTGGGCTACTTAGATAACTTAAGTTCCTATTTCGGTTGCCGGAAGCCGCGTTCCACCATGTCATTGGGGTCGGTGGAGACGGGGGAATCGCGCCAGAGCCAGCGCATCATTTCGGGCATGATGGCACCGCCGAACTTCTGGCCGTGCAGGTTCACGCCCCAGGAGTAATTCACGTCGTAGCCTTTCTGGGTGAGAGCTTTCATGAGGCGCACATTCTGGTAAAACCAATCGCGCTTTTCGTCGTAAACACCGTTGCGGAGACCGCGGTTATCGTTGCGGCCGTCGCAGAGGAAGATGCGGATGGGCTTTTTTCCGGTGGCTAGCACGCGCTCGGGATACACATGTCCGCCGCGGAGATCGACAAAGCTACCCACGTTGCTGAGTACCTTGCGGAACTGGTTGGGGCGCTCCCAGGCGACCGAGAATGCCGCGATTGCGCCGGAACTGGAACCGCCGATGCCGTGCATTTCGGGATCTTTTGAAATGTTGTAATCCTTGTTGAGCGCCGGCATCAGTTCTTCGGTGACGATGCGGGCGTACTTATCGTCTGGCGTGTTGTATTCGGTGGGCCGGTTGGTGGTGCGGTCGCCCCATTCGGAGAGAGTCGGCTCGGGCTGTTGGGGGGTGCGGCCGGGGTTGATGAAGACGCCGAGCATGACGGGAATTTCGCGGCGGTAGATAAGATTGTCCATCACGTTCTGGGCGCGCACATCGCCGGCTTCGTCCTTGAATGCCTGGCCGTCCTGAAAGATCATGAGCGCGGCGGGGATGGCGGCGTCGTACTGGGCGGGCACGTAGACCCAGTAGGTGTGCTGGGTGCCGGGATAGACCTGGCTGGGAAGCGTAAACGGCCCACGAATTTCGCCCTTGGGTACGCCTTCCTGCGGGAGGGAATCGGGGCCGAGCCGGTATTGCGAATTGGGATTTGGTCCGGGAGGCATGGGAGGATCCGTGCCTCTTTGAGCGATGGGGGCGGCCGGTGTTTGGGAGAAGGCTGCGGCGGCGAATGAGGCCAGGGCGATGAAGGCTACTGAATGTTTCATGCGAGTGTTCCTAGCCATACACTTTATCCGCATTGGACGCGGGATGGGGCGTGAGCCGGGGATGGGAAGAAAATGCCGGTGGAGGAGCACTCTCCCTCCGTCCACCGGCGCACCGCAACTCCGCTATGTCAGACGGAGAAGCTGAATCCCGGGGGGAACGATCGCGGGAGCATCCCAGGTGCCCAAACCCGGAAGCATCGAACCGCGGGAACCTTGTCCCGGCGAGTTCAGACTAGCGCGGCCAAGGGCGGTGCCCGGCGTTAGTACCGTGTATGTGGCTGATAGCACGGCAAATAGAGATTTAAAATTTTTGTGACCGGAGCGCGGCCTTAACGTTGCCATACTGAAGCTTATGGTCCCTGGCGGGAAAATCCAAGTGGAATCGATACGCCGGCTGCTTCCGGCGGGCAAGCCGTTTTCAGCAGTTTATGCATGGAGTAAGGACCGGCCCAGTTGGGATAGCGTGGTGAATCTGGCGCGCGAAGGCACTCCGGTGACGGTGCTGTGCCGCAACGGATCTTTGGAACAGGCGCGGAGGTTGGCGGCAGGTTTTCCGGCGATTACGGTGACGGCGGTTCCGGATGGTGCATTTCATTTTGGAGACCTGGCGAACGGCGAACTGCTTTGGATCGATGAGTATGGGTGGCAGCGCGATCTGCTTCGCGACACTCTGCCGGCGGGATCGCTTCCGGCGGTGATAGTGGCTCGCGATGGCAGCGAGGATGAGGGTGCGAGGCGGGAAAAGTATGCGCTGCTGATTGAAATGCGCTACCACTTCGCGGGGCTTTCCGGTGAACACTCCTTGTGGACCGCGACGAAGCAAACGCAAGAAAGCGCGCAGGCAGTTTTGCCCGAGCTGCCCGAGGGCATTCGAACGTTACCGGCGGGTGGCCCGGGAGTGGTTCAGGTGGACCGCGTGATGGTGGAGCCCGGCAAGATTCTGCAGATCCCGGCGCGAGCCGATTTTGGAATTTCGGGATGGGCCATGATTGCGGCGGATAAGCCTCCGGCGGAGTACCTGTTCGCCAGGGCGCGGCATGAAGAGACTGGCGTCGAAGAATACCTGGCGCTTCCGCGCGAGGCGCGGCACGATGTGATGGATCATTTCCAAACCGGGACGCTGCTGCTGACCGGGTTCCGCGCGGACTTGTCTCCGCTGTGCCGCCGCATGGGGACGCATACCGTGTCGGTGGTGCAATCGGATGGCGCGGCGCTCTATGAAAGCGGGCCGCTGTTTCAATTCGCGATCGAGTTTCAGGAGTATGAGCTGACGGCGCGCGTGGGCCTGGCGAACCGCTACATTCGCGGGAGCGGCATCGAGATTGGCGCGCTGCAAAAGCCGACCCGGCTGAACGGTGCCTGCCAGGTTCGCTATATCGACCGCATGAGTCTGGAGAAGCTGCTGGAGCATTATCCGGAGATGGCGAAGATTCCCGTGCAAGCGCCGGACATTGTGGACGATGGGCAGTTGCTGCAGCACATTGCGGAGAGTTCGCAGGATTTCGCCATTGCGAACCATTTCCTGGAGCATTGCCCGGACCCGATCCGCAGCATTCACAACATGCTGCGCGTGGTGCGGCAGGGTGGAATTTTATATCTGGCGGTGCCGGACAAGCGGCATACCTTCGATCTGCGGCGGCCGGTGACTTCGTATGCGGCGCTCAAGAGCGCTTATGTGAGCGGTCAGCGGGCCGGATGCGCGGACCTGTTTTACGAATGGGCCAGCCTGGTGTACCGGCTGCCGCCGGAGCAGGCGAAGGTGCGCGCCGAACAGTTGATGGAGGAAGACTACAGCATCCATTACAACGTGTGGTCCACGGGAGATTTACTAAGCTTCCTGCTGGCTGCGCGGCAAGATTTTCAGATTCCTTTCGAACTGGTGGCCGTGGTTTCTTCAGACAACGAAACGATTGTGCTGCTGGAACGCACGGCGGGTAGACTGCCGATCTGATTCCAGAGGTCGCGCCGCAGAGTGTGCTGGGCGGCGAGCGTGTGGTTGAGTTCCACATCGCGATAGGCGGCTTCGCCCATTTGCCGCCGCGCCGC
>JBBROT010000366.1:0-4062 GCA_038229155.1 Bryobacterales bacterium
AAAGTCTGCGCCAGCGGATCGTTTACGTTATCGCCGTTCACGTTCGTGCCATAGCGGTTATAGCCGGCGCGCACTTCCATCAGGAACGTTGGGCTCCACTGCCTGGTGTACCCAAGCGATGCGGTATGTGTCCGATCGTTGCCCACGGTACCCTCGCCGATTGTATGGCCCAGAACTGCAGCCTGTGCGATGGCATAGCGCGAATAGTTGTATTTGACGAACAGTTGGTTTCGTTCACTGAAGGTGTGATCGACACGGCCATCGTAGTTATATCCGTCGTAGGAATACGGCACGTTGGTGACATAGTTGTTGATCAAGCCCGGCAGATTCGGCTCCGGAAAATACTGGTTTAACTTTGAAGCGACGCCGATAATGCGGCTGGCTGGAATCACGTTGTTTGGGAATAACGTCCGGCCCGTGCCATCAGGGTTGCCCGTGCTGGGGTCATAGAGCAGCAGGTTCGGAACGCCGTTTAAGTTGCCTTGACGCCACGCATCCACCGGCACGGAGGTAATCTGCGTAGAAGCTTGCCGTTCTAACGCGCCCTGAAACGCACCGAAGAAGAAGGTCTTGTTCTTTCGAATCGGCCCGCCGATCGCCGCGCCAAATTGATTGCGGTTGAATGCAGGCTTCGCCTGAGGCACCGTATTGAAGAAGTTCCGCGCTTTCAGAGCCGCGTTGCGGTTGAATTCAAAAAGGCTGCCGTGTACCTCATTGGTACCGCCCTTGGTCACGACGTTTACAACCGCTCCGCCGGCACGTCCGAACTCCGCGTTGTAGTTGCTTGTCGATACATTGACCTCGCGCACGATCTCCGCCTGCGGAATATAGATAGTCAGGCCGAGCACGGGGTTGTTGTCGTCCACGCCATCCACTTGCGTGTTGTTTGCGCCGGCTCCTTGGCCATTCGCGTTGAAGAAGCTTGTCCGCTGCGGATCTTCAAGTGAAGTGAACGTTTGCGCGGGCGGCGTCACTCCCGGAAGCAACCCGACAAGCGCCTGGAAACTGCGGTTCGGAACCGGCAACTCCTGCACTTGCTTTGCGCTGATGGTTCGATTGATATCGCCCCGGTCTGTTTGCAGCAGCGGCGTCTCTTCGGTCACGCGAACTGTTTCGCTCGCTGCTCCCGGCGTTAAGGTCGCGTCCACTCGAACGCTGGAAGCAACATCGACATCCACGTGAGGCCGCAGGAAGGTCTTGAACCCCGCGTTTGCGATTTCGACACTATAGGCACCGGCGGGAAGGTAGGGCACCGTATACAAGCCTTCCGCATTGGTTGCCGCCGTGCGCGTCACATTCGTACGCTCTTCAGTGATAGTGATTCGAGCATTCAGAATGACAGCACCGGAACTGTCGGTGACTGTTCCTAAAATGGTCGCTGTTGTCGATTGAGCAAGCAACAGGCCCGGTATAACGGCATAAAGAGTAATCGCGAAAAGGCAGCGGGGGAAACGTGACATGGATTCCTTCCTGACGAGAAGTGATACAGCGGTCGCTATCTTTTCATGAAACGTTTAATCATGTCAAGAGACCTTAGCGCCAGTGATGTTGTTTTCCTGTTATCCGGCGATACGGGAACGACAATTTGGCTTTAGAGTTTTCGGGAATTCCACAAGCACCGGCGCAGGTGGAGCAGCCATTCACCTACTAGGCCGTGGTGGCTCGACCCGCGCCAAAAACAGGGTGGGCCGCAGCGGGAACAGGCACAAATAAATCCTCGCGGGTAGAGATCGCGGCCGTGCGTTCCACATGCTTCGGCCACACTCCCCGCAGCCGATCGCGCATGGCCGCCCGGGCCCGGAAGATGCGGCTCTTGGCAGCGGCGGGCTTGAGGCGCAACGCGATTGCGACATCGGCAATGGACATGTCGGAAAGAGCATACATCCCGTACGCCACCCTGAGTGTGTCCGGCAATTGCATGAGAGCGCGATCGTGAGCTGTTGCCAACTCTCTGCACCAGGCGGACTTCTCAGGCGTGGGGCCATGCGCGGCAAAGGTACTAGAGAGGCCCCAATCTCTGGATAGTGCGACTGACTGACGGTTCGGCGGCGCCATGGCGCGCGGATCGCCATCAAGCTGCGATTGACGACGATCCGCGTGATCCACGTTCGAAACGAAGACTCGCCCCGGAACAGGTGAAAGTGTTGGAACGCGGAGCAGTAAGCGGTTTGAACCGCGTCTTAGGCTTCCGCCTGAGAGAACAGAATCCGCTTCGCCACGCCGAGTGAGTTGCTGTAATGAAGCTCAAACAACTGGCTTAAAGCGGCTGAGTTCCCGCTCTTCCCGCGACGTCTTAATTCCTCTTCAGTTATCTCGCGCATGGTGTCTGCCTCTCTCTTCTGACCGTGTGCGGCTTTCATAGACTTACGGTAGAGGATCGTCGGCTTCAGAACTTTCGCAAAAGTGCGATTCTTCCGAGATGGTGCGGCGAGTATCGGAATGCCGTTGCGACAGACGCTATGCGCGTCACTTCACCTTGATCGCAACGGAATTGCTGGCATTGCCATCCACGGTCAGGACCACATTCACATTGCCGCGCCCGGCCAGGCTGCTGGGAATGCAAATATTTGCCTGATCCAGGCCGACGAAGACGCCCTGGGCACCGGCGAAGATCACTTCGGCGCTGGTGCCGCCGATGGTGGCGGACACATTGGCGAGCGTCGAGCGGTTGCGAAAGCCGGTGCCAAACGCAAGCAGGAAGAGCGGCTCTGTGCCATCGCAAATGGTCAGTGGCACGGCTTCGTACTTGTTGGTGGTTTGATTCAACTGCAGGAGCGGCTCCGCCACTTGTGAGCCGTCGGTTTTGATTCTCAAAGCTATTGCCGCCGCCACACCTTGCCCATCCGCATTGGCTGCGAACAGGCCAGGCGTCACCTGCTCCACTACCGTCGCGCCCTGGCCCACTGTGCCACCGTTGAGCAGTACGGTTATGGTCGCGGCTCTTGTACTGGTGCCGGCAGGGAGCTGATAGGAGATCTGCGTGTGCGATACATAAAACAGTCGCGCGCTCCGTGTAGTGCCAGCGGAGGTCTTTGATCTGCACCTGCACGCCGCCGAGTGTGGTAGGCAAGGGACTGGTGGAAGCGGAAACTGTGCCGGATGCCAAGCCAGTTCCAAACAACGTACCGATGGCTTCCGGGGCGAGCGAACCAGCAACATAACTTGCGGCGGAAGTGGATGTGACCGTTCCCGTGGTGCCGCCGGAGGCTGAATCGAGCGGGACGGTCAGGCTCAAATCCTTCGCGTAATCGCGCACATGATCGCGCCACACCGTGTGGTAATGGATCTGGTTACGGAACACAACGCCGCTCTGGCAAACAAATTCAATCCAGACGCCGGGCCCATCGATGCGGGCGTAATTCGTGTTGGCGTTGAGAAAAGACGTGGCGTCCCCCGCGACACCGTTGCACGTAAAAGCAATGTAGGTTCCGTCGAGTTACGCGATCCGGGCCGATGTCGAGCACCGCTACAGAGTGGTGGGCTGTTGGTGGGCATGGCCGAATTGCGCCGCGGACAGCATCAACAACGAACTGGGAACAAGCCTTCGCACCGATGCGGCCCGCGGCTGGCAGGTGACATTAAGAAGTGTCATGCCCCTCTCACAAACCGCCCTCGGCGGGGCTATTATCGAAGGACCGGTTTGGCTGGCCATCCCAATCACGGAGGATCTTTATGGAACGTAAGAAAGCAAGCGATTACCCGCAAGAGTTGCTGGACATCTTTGACCTTTATGTGCATGGTGAACTGGACCGGCGGGCTTTCTTAGATCGAGCCAAGAAGTTCGCCACGGGCGCTGTGACCGCCATTGCCCTGTGGGAGAGCCTTCGCGCGAACTACGCCTGGGCGGAACAGATTCCCAAGAACGATAGCCGTCTCAAGACGGAATATTTGAAGGTGCCATCGCCCGAGGGTACCGGCAGCATTCGCGGATATTTTGTCCGTCCGGTGAAGGCAACCGGCAAGCTCCCGGGCGTCCTGGTCGTTCACGAAAACCGCGGCTTGAACCCCTACATCGAAGACGTCGCGCGAAGACTTGGCACGGAAAACTTCATGGCGTTCGCC
>JBBROT010000367.1:0-4033 GCA_038229155.1 Bryobacterales bacterium
ATCTGGCGAAAGATTGAAATGGCATTGACACCCGAATTACGCACTCGCATTCAGGAGATCCGCTTCGCTCTTCTGGACCTGCATAAATTGCTGCTGGATCGCGAACGCGCGCGCTACGAACAGACCCACGAAGCCATCGGTTCGCCCGGCGAGTATCTGACGCTGGTCCTTGAAAACCCCGGCTTCGCATGGCTGCGAGAGCTCTCAGGCTTGATTGTCGAAATGGACGAGCTCATCGCCACCCGCACCAAATTGAGCGACGCCGAAGCCCTGGCCGCCATCGCCAGCGTGCGCAACATGCTACGGCTTAGTGAGCACGGCACCGAATACCAGACACGCTATTACCAGGCGATTCAGGATTCGCCGGACATCGTAATCGCGCACTGCAAGACGGAGAAACTGGCGTCACACAGCGGGTGACAACACCTGCCGCGTATACGCCAGACTGGCTTCCAAGTCTTTCCGCTCCCGCCCAGCCGCTCCCGCTTTATCGCCCGCCACCGCGCCATGTGGCGTACCCGTTTCGGCCAGTTGTAGGAAACGCTCAAATTCCCAGGCCGGAGTGGTGCGATAGTTGTCCCAAAAAGCCGGCTTACGGAACGCGAACACGCGAGGACCGGTGACGATAGTCTCCATGGAAAGCGCGCGCCCCGGGCACAGCCGCGCATAATCGCGCACATAGCGGTCAATCTCCACATTGCCCTCGCCCATGCGCACCCACGCCACCGCCGCGCCCTCCGGCGTGGTCCAGACCGCACTGTCACGCACATGGCTGGTGAGCACGTACGGATACAGAGTCTCCAGCGTCAGGTGCGGATCTTCCAGTGTCCAAAGCGGATTGCCGGAATCGAGACAGACACCCACAAAGTCCTTCCCCGCCCCCTCCACCAAAGTCTTCAGTTCGCGCGCCTGCATATCTCCCGCGTGGTTCTCAATCGCGATCTTGAGCCCTGCGTCCATCACGCGCGAACGCACTTTGCGCAGCACCGCAACCGTGTCCTCAATGTGCTTGTCGATCAGACCGCCCTTGCGATCGTCACTGCTGCCCAGCACCGCGCGCACAATCTTCGAACCCACCGTCACCGCCGCCACCGCCATGCGGCCCAGTTGCTCTTCCGCGCTACCTTCCTTGGCATCGAACATCGCCGACGACGGGCAGATGGATTTCATCCCGATTTCCACCTCGATGCCGCGCTCCTCGGCATACCGCCGCACCTTGCGCAGGTTCTCCATCTCCAACCCGCCAATGAACCGCACCTCGGAAAAGTGCACCACCTTCACCTTCTGTGCCGCGCAATAATCCAGGTATTGAAACGGCGTCCAGCCCTGCGAGCGCAAGCTGAACAGATCGATGCCCAGCTTCACATTCGCCGGTGCCGCATGAGTCAAAGGAGCGGCGGCAGCCAACGCCAGGAAGGCGCGCCGGTTCATCACCGTGCCTCCGCCATGGCCAGCAGTTTGGGTTCGTTTTGGCGAGTCCGCCAGACCTCCGGCTCCACCTTCATCTCGAGCGCGCAAAGCACTGAGCCCGATTGCGAAACGAACCGGAGCCGCGGATCTTCCACCGCGAAATATTCCTCCGGCAGCCTGGCTTCAAACCCAAGCGCCACAAGCCCAGCCAGCGATTCCGTCACATCGGGCCTGTCAACCGGGGTAAAAGCAATCTCTCCAAACCGGCCTTCAAGCCTCGCATTCACCAGCTCGGCGCGATCTGTAGTCGCGATCCACCCCGAAAGTTCCGGATTGTCCGTCGCGAACCGGCCATTGTGCGGCAGGTAGATGTAGCGGACGGCCGATGTGATGGCACGCGCCTCTTGAGAAGATTGGCTGTAAGTCCACCCCTGTGGCGATTCAAACTCCTTCAGCGTCGCCGGATGGTCCAGCATCATCACGAATTGCCTGCCACTGCTCGAAAGAGCTTTCACCAAAAGCCAATCCCGTTCCGGCTCGCCCGCGCGATCGGGAATTTCCACCACGCACTCCCAGCCGCATCGTATCGCTTCCGGCTGATTCGAGCACCCCAGCACGGCGGCGACATCGGGCCGCAGCCCCACCACAGGGCACGAGCCCACCCGGCTGCCGTTATAGTAAATTTCCACCGCGGTGACTTGTTCTCCAGGCGTCTTATCGAAAGCCCACCCCGTGACCTTGAAGCAACCCGGATCGGTCCAGCGACCGAAATCGACGCAGCCAATCGGGCCGAATTGAAACGGTATGACGCCTTCCTTCAACTGGCCTTTCGCGATGACGTACAAGTCCTGAGAGAAGCTCAGGGCCTGCAGTATTTTGTTATGCGTCGGCGCACCGGTAACCGCGGCGACCGCGGTGACAACAAAGCGATCAGAGACCACCGTATCGCCATATTCTTTCAAATCCGGCGACGGCAGATCCTGCGTGGGCATGAAGCGAATGCCGCTTGCGGGCATAGTCTCTCCCGCCGGCAGCAGAGCTTGGCCATGCACACTGAAAATCAGAAGACCGCCGGGCGCAAGCAGGCTATACAACTTCCACAGCCAGCGCGTGAAAGAAATTTCCGGCAGATGGCTGAACAGCGAACCGGCGTAAATGCAATCGAACAAAACGCCAGGTTTAAAGCCTTCGGGCTTCGCCGTAGAAATAATCGCCCGAATCCCAAACTGCTCACTTACAAACTGAACCGCGTCCGGCCGGATATCCGCCGCCCAAACTTCCCCCGCGCCATGATCCCAAAAACGTGTAAACCGGCCGTACCCGCATGCGAAATCGAGAAATCGCTTCGGCTTCACTTCCGCGCCGAAGTGCCATGAAACCAACTGCCGCACCGCGTCCGCGCTCTGCAAACCCGCCCGGAAATAAGTCATCAAGCCGGCGGTGCGCCCGTATTTCTCTTCGGCATGAACGTATTTACGGTCCTGAGCGGCGATGCGCAAATTGGCGGGCCGGCCCCGTACGCCGTCCATCATGGACGAATAAACGGAATAATCCGGATCGCTCTGGTTGAAACAGGTATTCATTTGCACTGTCTCAAAGCATTATAAAGAATTCCCCCCGCGAACGGCTTTCAGCGTGCAACACCTCACCGGCGGTGAACGCTAAATCGCTTCGATTAATGGCCTTTTTGTGGGCCTTGAACTGTCCTTCGGCGGCCGTTGCCGCGAGTGTGACGGTTTCCAATGAAACACAGCTCGTTAACGCGCTGAATTCCGCCGGCAGTGGCGATGTCATCACCCTGAACGCGGGTACATACATTCTTTCGAGCGCCTTTCATTACGGCGGCGATCCGAACATCTGTATCGACCTCGCCACCAGCCTTACCCTGAAGGCCGCCGCGGGTGCCAACCCGGTGATCTCTTGCAATGATTACATCGGCATTCGCGTGAGAGTACCGAATGTCACGCTGGACGGACTTACCTTTTCCAATACCTACGGCTTCGGTGTGCAGGCGCAGGACGATGCAAACCACACGCAATTGTCTGGGCTGCTGTTTAGGCGCCTTACCGTAAACTCTGCGCCTACCTTAAATAGCCAGGGCATCACCGGCGGCACCATCGTCGATTCCATCATCGAAAACTGCACTGTCAACTCGGCAGACGCGACTGGCATTTCGCTTGTTCAGGTCCCCGGAGCCTCCGGCGGGTCGCTGCGGAATCTGGTCATCAACAACACGATTCAAAATTCCGGGCGCGGCCACGGCATCGCCCTGGTGGTCAGCGATTACAACGTGATTGCCGGTAACATCATTTCTAACCTCGCCGCCGACGGCGTCATTGTGAATGGCGGTCAGCACAATTACATCGCGCAGAACGTTATCACGAATCCGGCAAACGGCGTGACACTCACCAAAGAGAAAACCTCCGGGCGGCAGAGCCTGCGCAACTACGTGGGTAATAACAGCCTCACGCTAAACGCGAAAGGCGGCTCCGATTCCGTCTGGTTCAATTTCGATTCCAACAACAACATGGCCTTCTTGAATGACGGCAGTGGTGCCCAGGAAAATGGCATGGCGTTATTCAATT
Organism: Bryobacterales bacterium; assembly: GCA_038229155.1. Taxonomy (GTDB): domain Bacteria; phylum Acidobacteriota; class Terriglobia; order Bryobacterales; family Bryobacteraceae; genus JALYXI01. The sequence goes on from JBBROT010000367.1 coordinate 3,996, forward strand.
CCGTCGGTAACGTAGTGCGTGGCAATAACTTTCATAAC
>JBBROT010000368.1:0-4028 GCA_038229155.1 Bryobacterales bacterium
CAAAGATTGGCCCGCAAGATAGCCGCGCTCGAAAACCGGGAGGTGCCGGTGGGCATTCTCGATATCAATTTGTACCGTGACGATCTCACCACAGTGGGCGTGAAGCCCGTGGTGGGTGCCACGGAAATTCCCTTCTCCGTGCAAGGCAAAGAAATCATCCTGATGGACGATGTGTTGTACACAGGCCGGACGATCCGCGGTGCCCTTGATGCCTTGTTCGATCATGGCCGCCCCTCCCGCGTTCAACTCCTGGTACTCATCGATCGCGGTCATCGCGAACTACCCATCGAAGCGCAGTACATCGGCAGGACTGTGCAGACGGCGCCGAATGAAATTATCGAAGTGAAGTTTCAGGAAATCGACCAGATGGAGAAGGTGTTGCTAGTGGAGAAAGTTTGAACCTGCTCGGCATCGAACACCTGGAACGCTCCGAAATAGAAGTGCTGCTGGAGCGCTCCAAGTATTTTCAACCGCGCGAGGGCCAGTCTTTCCAACGGCACGAAACGTTGCGCGGACAGATGGTGGTGAATCTTTTTTTCGAAGCTTCTACCCGCACCCGCACCAGTTTTGAAATCGCCGCCAAGCGCCTGGGCGCGGACGCGCTCTCCATCACCGCTTCCGGCTCCAGCGTGAGCAAGGGCGAATCGCTGGTGGATACGCTCAACACGCTGGGAGCCATGCGTCCGCAGGCTATCGTGATGCGTCATGCCGCTTCCGGAGCGCCGCACTTTCTTGCACGGCATCTGCCGATTCCGATCATCAATGCAGGCGATGGCACGCATGAGCATCCCACGCAGGCGCTGCTCGATGCGCGAACCATTCTGGATCAGCGGCCCACACTGGAAGGTCTTCGCGTCGCCATTATCGGCGATATCGCCCACAGCCGCGTGGCGCGTTCGAATGTACATCTGCTGTCAAAGTTCGGGGCACATACTGTGCTCTGCGGCCCGGCTTCACTGCTTCCGCGAGAGCTGGCCCAACTGGCATCGCGCGTGTCGCTCACGCACAACATCAGGGAAGCCATTCAAGATGCCGACGTGATTATGATGCTGCGCGTGCAACTGGAACGGCAGCATGAGGTGCCCATGTCCGCGGGCGAATACTTTCAATTTTTCGGGCTTCGTCTGGAACACTTGGCTCTCGCGAAACCTCACGCCATCGTGATGCATCCTGGCCCCATCAACCGTGGGCGTGAGCTCTCCAGCGAAGTGGCGGATTCGCAAAGGTCGGTCATTTTGAATCAGGTGGAAAACGGAATCGCGGTTCGAATGGCGGTGCTGGAACGGGTGCTGGCATGAGTTCGCTCGTTATACGCAGTGGGCGTGTGATCGATCCGGCCACTGGCTTCGATGGCATTCGCGATGTGTTCATCGTTGACGGTGTCTTTGTGGATTCCGCGCCGGAACACACGCTGGAGTTCGATGCGAACGGCCTGATCGTCGCGCCCGGATTTATTGACATGCACGTGCACTTGCGCGAGCCCGGCATGGAACACGCGGAGACCATCGAAAGCGGCGCGCGCGCGGCGGCGGCTGGTGGCTTCACCACCATCTGCTGCATGCCGAACACAAGCCCGGTTAACGATAGCGCCACGGTCACCAGCTACATCGTTTCGCGGGCGAGGCAAAACGCGATTGTGAATGTGCTTCCCATTGGAGCCATTACGAAAGGCTCCGCCGGTGAAGAACTTGCGGCCATCGGCTCCATGAAGAAGGCCGGCATAGTTGCCATTTCCGATGATGGCCGTCCTGTGATGAATTCGCGCGTCATGCGGCGGGCCATGGAGTTCGCCCGCTCACTCGATTTGCCGGTCATCGATCATTGTGAGGATCTGAACCTGAGTGCCGGCGGCGACATGCATGAAGGTGTCATGTCGACGCGCCTGGGCCTGCGAGGCATCCCTTCCAGTTCGGAAGACGTGATGGTGGCCCGCGATATCATCCTGGCCGAAGCCACCGGGGCTCGCTATCACGTGGCTCATATCTCCACGCGCCAGGCTGTTGCCATGGTGGCGTTCGCCAAATCGAAGGGCCTGCGCGTTACCGCCGAAACCACACCTCACCATTTCTTGCTGCACGACAAGGAACTTCACGATTACGACAGTAATTACAAAATGAAGCCGCCTCTGCGATGCGAAGTCGATGTGGAAGCGGTCATTGAAGGTGTGGTCTCCGGCGCGATCGATGTCATTGCCACCGACCATGCGCCACACGCGGGCAATGACAAGATGCAGGAGTTCGAGCGCTGTCCCTTCGGCATCACTGGCCTTGAAACCGCCATCGGGCTCACGCTGAAAACGCTTGTTGCTAGCGGGAAGATTTCGCTTACGCGCATGATCGAACTATTCACCACGGGGCCGGCCGGTGTGCTCGGTCTTGCGGCCGGCACACTCGCCACCGGAACGCCCGGAGACATTACCATCTTCGACCCCGGCCGCCGGTGGACTTACGATGTGAACCAATCTCAATCGAAGAGCCGCAATTCGCCCTTTCACAAAATGCAATTCACCGGCGGCCCGGTGGCCACCATCGTTTCCGGCCGCATTGTTTGGAGCGCCTGATAGACTTCAGATGTGTTCCCGCCGCGTAGTCAACCGCGTATTCAACGGGGCCGCGCGCAATCGCCGCCCAGGCTTCTCAAGTTTCTGATCTCCGCGTTTCTTCTGCTGCTGGTAGGCAGGTGGCTGGCTTCGTTCGTCATCGAATACCAATGGTGGAATGAGTTGGGCCAGCTTGAAACGTGGTTCAACATTTATCTCTACGGCGTGGCACCGGTGGCGGTCGCGACAATTTTTTCCGCCGCTGTTCTGCTGCTGGCCCATCGCTATGCGCTTCGCTTCGCTGAAACTCGTCTGCGGGACCACCGCGTTTACGCCTGGGCGATCTCTGCGTTCCTGATATTTATCGCCTTTCTGATTGCTTCCGCCACGCTCGATTCCTGGACAGTGGTCCGGTTTGCAGGAAGCAGGTCGCTCGCGGAAATGCCCGGCTCGTTTCATGACGCGGTCTTTGGTAAGCCGCTCTCCTTCTACCTTTTTGATTTGCCTTTCTATGAAGGACTGCGGCGCTTTCTTCTGGCGCTGATGATTGCGGCAATTGTTGTCTACTGGCTGGCCGCGCGCGCATGGCAGTTGCGGTATCGCGTGCCTGAATTGCGCAACATGGAACGAATCGATCTCAGCGTCCTTCGCCTCTCCGGCGGTCTGGAATCGCGCTTCCTGCGTGGAGCATTAGCCATCTTGCTGCTGGCGTTTGCTGTGAAATTCTTTCTGGGCCGTTACGAGATGGTCCACAATGAGCACGGCTTCATGACCGGCATCGATTACGTGGATGCCAACATTGCTCTGCCGCTGCAATGGCTGCTGGTCGGCGCTGCGCTCGCCGCGGCAGTTTTCGTCGCCTCCGGCCGCTGGATACTCGCCGGGATCATGATCCTTGCGGTGCCGATTGAGTTCATCGTTCCCAAACTGGTTTCCAGCTTGTATGTGAAGCCGAACGAAATTTCGCTGGAACGTTCCTACATCGAAACGCACATCCACGCGACGCGCTCCGCTTACGGCCTGGAACAGCGCGTCAGGGAACTGGAGTTTAAGACTAAACCCGCCACATCCATCGATACCGTCGCGCACAAGCCTCTGCTCGATAACGTTCGCCTTTGGGACTGGCATCCGTTTCACGACACGGTCTCTCAACAGCAGGCCCTGCGCACTTATTACGTCTTCAACGATCCCGATCTGGACCGTTACACCATCGACGGGCAATACCGGCAGGTGCTGCTGGCCGCTCGCGAACTGGACATTCGCCAACTGCCGGACGCGCGCGCCAGTTGGATCAATCCGCACTTCATCTATACGCACGGTTATGGCGTGGCGCTGGCGGAGGTAAGTAAGATCACGCCCGAAGGCCGCCCCGTGTACCTGGTGGATAACATGCCGCCGGAAATTCACACGCCCTCGCTGAAAATTGAGCACCCCGAAATCTATTACGGAGAGGTGATGCATGAGCCCGTCTTCGTCCGCACGGCGCAGG
>JBBROT010000369.1:0-4015 GCA_038229155.1 Bryobacterales bacterium
GCGACGATGTCGGTGGTGCCTTGCGACGCGGCCATGCGCAACATAGCAATCGATGTTTCGCGATCACGGGGTCCATCGTCTACACCGTACAGCACATGCGAATGGATGTCGACCATTCACGCCTCACAGCCCGAGTGTCAGATGAACATCTCTTCGTCTTGTGTCGCGTGATCGACTGAGCTTTTGCCGGGTCGCGCATAGACGGAAAGAGCGGCTCGAATGCCAGAGAAAATGCCATCCAATTCGCGAACCGGCTTCATCAGCACTTCCTTGGTCGCCAGCGTCGCAGTTTGAACCTGATCGACTGTATCGTCCACCGCGCCATCGATCCGCGCCACCTGCACTTTGGCGCGCTCACTGAAATCGCGCACCAGATCTCCCACGCGGGCAGCCTGTTCTTTTCCAATTCTAACGATGTCAACGGCGTCTGTCGTCACCGTACTGATTTTGGGCCTTACATCCTCCATCACACCGCGGACCGTTTCAATGATGGGTTCTGATTTTTCAATCAAGCCATTCACCTTAACCTGCAGTCTCTTAATTGTTTTAAAGATCAGGTAAATGATGACAGCCTGAACCAATAAACAAAGCGCCGCAATGAACACACCACTCGAAACAACAATCCGGAATATGTCTTCAGACATGAAGGCCCACAACTTTAGTTTACGACTAAGAGCGAGTTAGCTGCGCGCTTCGGAAGGCAGAGTCGGCTCCACCTTGTCACGATACGCCTGTTTGCCCGCTTCCATGGCGTCATTCAGGGTCTCTTTCTGGCGATTCAGTACATCCTTGCCTTTATCCACTAAGTCACTGGCGGAATCTTTCCAGGTGGCGGTCTGCTTTTTCAGGTACTCTTTGCCTTCATCGGCTTTGCTCATCAGCAAATCGCGCGTTTCGTCGCCGGATTTGGGCGCGAAGAGCATCCCGAGACCCACGCCGATTCCCAGGCCCAGAAAGAAATTTGCCATTCCGTCTCTATCCATGTCACTGCTCCTTTTGTTGCTGTAAAACTTCGCCTGTGACGATAGCAGTTTTCCTTCCAATTACATAGCGCGCATAATGCGAGGTGTGTTGAACAAGCGCGAGCTGAAAAAGCTGGACAGGGAAAATCTCTGGGCGTATGCCTTAAAGTCAGTGGGACAGCGGGCGCAGACCAGTTCGGAAGTGCGGGTGAAACTGCGCCGCAGGGCCGCGGAACCTGACGATGTGGAAGCGACACTGGCGAAGCTGAAAGAGTATGGCTTTTTGGACGACCGGCGTTTCGCGGAGACTTACGCCGAGAGCCGCTTGAGCAATCAAGGTTTCGGGAGCGGTAGGGCTCTGCGCGATCTGCAGGCCAGGCGAGTGGCACCGGCGGTTGCGGAACAGTCTGTGCAGAAAGTGTATGCCGAACAGGATGAAGTGGCGCTGATTGAGGCTTACATTCGCCGCAAGTATCGAACCGCCTCGCGGGAGACGCTGTTTGCCGAGGATAAGGATATGGCCTCCGCGTTCCGCCGGTTGCGTGTGGCGGGATTTTCCACCGGCAACGTGGTGAAGGTATTGAAACGGTTTGCTTCGAAGCCGGAACTGCTGGATGGAGTGGAAGATTCGGAGGAAGGCTAGCCGGGGCGCGACCGGCGAAGGGCTTGATGAGCCGCGTGGTACCCGCACATGCCATGCACGCCCGCGCCGGGCGGCGTTGAAGCTGAGCACAGATAGATTTTCGGGTTCGGTGTGCGGTATCCGCGCCAGGTGGGGCGAAAGAACATTTGCGAGAGGTCGGAAACTCCACCGGCAACGTCGCCGCCCACCAGATTCGCGTTCTCCTGTTCCAGATCGCGCGGCCCGGAGATATGCCGCGCTAAGATGCAATCGCGGAAGCCTGGCGCGAAACGCTCGATCTGATTTTCAATTTGGGCGCTTCTGTCGCTTGTGGATCCGTTTGGGGTGTGGCAGTAAGCCCAGGCGATATGCCTGCCCGCTGGGGCTCGCGTGGGGTCGAAGAGAGTGGGTTGCGAAAGCAGAATAAAGGGGAAGTCGGCGATCGCGCCCTCGGTGGCCGTTCGTTCCGATCGCCGGATCTCTTCCGCTGTTCCGACCAGATGAACGGTCGCGGCGAGCGAACACTCTTTCGCGCGCCAGGGAATGGGCTCGCGGAGGGCCCAATCCATCTTGAACGCGCCGGGGCCGTAGCGGTAGCTTTCGAGCGTACGCCGGAAGCCGGAGGGCAACTGATTCCTGGCGATTTTGGCGAGCGCGCGCGGGGAGGTATCCGCCATGACCAGGTCATGATTGCCATCCCATGTGTCGATTCGGCTGTTCGTGAAAATGCGACCGCCGAGCGCGGTAAGGCGGCGCGCAAGGCTATCGGCGATGCTCAGCGCCCCGCCTTCCGGAATGGGCCAGCCAACGGCGTGAGCGGCCGCGCCGAGCACGATGCCGAAGCCCGCGCTGAGAGGGGCATCGAGAAAGGGATAGTGGGCCGCAAGGCCGGTGAAGAGGGCTTGCGCGCGCGCTTCGCGGAACCGGGAAGTGGCCAGACGGTTCGCCGAAAGGATGGCGCTCAGACCCAGGCGCGCCATGTGAAGCGGATGACGAGTAGGCCCGAGCGGCTTGAGCAACTCATGCCGGAAGATATCCCAATCGTGGACCACAGGCTCGAAGAGCTTGCGCCACGCCGGGCCGTCAGAGCCAAGACCGCGCGCCGTTTCAGCAATGTCGCGATGCAGCAGAATGGCCGTTCCGTCGTCCATGGGGTGGGCCAGGGGAACAGGCGAATGAAGCCAGCGCACATCCAGCGGAAGAGATTCGAAGAACGGCGAGGCGACAGCAAGAGGGTGAACAGCCGACCCGACATCGTGCATGAACCCGGGAAGAGTGAGCGCCGCGGAACTGGCAGCGCCTCCGATGCGGGTCGAAGCCTCATGAACCTCCACGCTGAAGCCGGCTTGCGCGAGCACGATGGCGGCAGATAAACCATTTGGGCCGGAACCGATGATCATCGCGGAACGGCTCATGAACTCTACGATAAGATACTCGCTGACTCTCACCAGGCAAATGGAAAACAATCGCAAGCAAATCAGATGGGGTGTGCTTGGGGTGGCGCGGATCGCAACTGTGAAGGTGGTTCCCGCGATGAACCGATGCGAGTTTGGACGCGTGACTGCGATCGCTTCCCGAAGCTTGGAGAAGGCGCGCGAGGCTGCCGGGCCGCTCGGTATTGCGCAGGCCTATGGGTCTTACGAAGAGCTGCTGGAAGATCCGGACATCGATGCGATTTACAACCCATTGCCGAACCATTTGCACGTGCCGTGGAGCCTGAAGGCCGCGGCGGCGGGCAAGCATGTGTTGTGCGAAAAGCCGATCGGCATGAATGCGGCGGAGTGCCGGCAGTTGATGGACGCGCGGGACCGCTATGGCGTGAAGATCGGCGAAGCGTTCATGGTGCGCAGCCATCCGCAGTGGCTCCGGGCGAGGGATTTGGTGCAGGGCGGTACGCTGGGCGAACTTCGCGCGGTGATGACCGCTTTCAGCTATAACAATCAGAACCCGGAGAACATCCGCAACATTCCGGAATATGGCGGTGGCGCGCTGATGGACATCGGCTGCTATGCCATTCAGATTTCGCGCTGGATGTTCGCCTCGGAGCCGGCCGCGGTGCAAAGCTCGATGGATCGCGACCCGGTCATGCACACCGATCGTCTGACCTCTGCACTGCTCACATTCCCTTCGGGACATGCGATTTTCACATGTTCTACGCAACTGATTCCGTATCAGCGTGTGCAACTGCTTTGCACGGGCGGACGCGCGGAAGTGGAGGTGCCCTTCAATGCTCCGCCCGATCAGCCGAGCCGCATTACTATAGCTACTCCGAATGGCCAATCGACGGAAGAATTTCCGGCTTGCGACCAGTACACTTTGCAAGGCGACGCCTTTTCGCGCGCGATTCTGGACGACACGGAAGTTACCACGCCGCTTGAAGACGCGCTGGCCAATATGACTGTTATTGACCGGATCTTTGCGAACGCGGCTA
>JBBROT010000370.1:0-4012 GCA_038229155.1 Bryobacterales bacterium
CGCGACATCCCGGTGATCCTCGCTCCCACGCTTGCTCTTCCCGCCGAAGACGACGATCCATATGACCGTCCGTTCACCACCCCCGCCAACTTATACAAAGCGGGTGTCAAGTTTTCATTCGGAACATTCAGCAATGAGTTTTCCCGTAATCTTCCGTACCAAGCGGCTGCCGCTATTGGTTTCGGCTTACCGAGAGAAGAAGCCATGAAAGCAATCACGGTGAATGCCGCGCAAATCTGGGGCGTCGCGAACCAATTGGGCACCATTGAAGAAGGCAAGTCCGCTGACTTCATGGTGACCACCGGCGACCCGCTGGAAGAGCCCACACAAGTAAAACAACTCTTCATCCGGGGCAAAGCCGTGGACCTCGAAAACAAGCATCATCAACTCTACGAACGCTACAAAGCGCGTCCTTAAGTGGGAGAATCGCAGATCAGCGTAACCGGCCCGTCGTTATCCACCAGCACGCGCATATTGGCCTGGAAAACGCCGCTCACCACGGCCAAGCCGCTGGCGCGCACCTGATCCACGAAATACTCATAGATGGGTCTCGCTTCATCCGGCGGGGCGGCGCGGTCAAAGCTTGGCCGCTTGCCCTTACCGGTTGCGGCGTACAAAGTGAAGTTCGACACCAATATGATTCCACCTTGCCTTTCGAGGACGCTCCGGTTCATCTTGCCGCTGTCATCTTCAAACACGCGCAGTCCCGTTAGTTTGGCGGCCAGGTAATCGGCATCGTCCCGAGTGTCTCCCTTGGCAACCCCTGTAAACGCCACTAAGCCGTTCCCAATAGTGCCTTGAAGTACTCCGTTGGCCCACAAATGGGCCTCGTTTACACGCTGAATTACTAATCGCAAACATTAATTATGTTACAGTCGGGCAAGGGAGGATTACCCATGCCACGTGGCAAAGCAAGACAGGATACAGATATGTTGACTCATGCCCTCTTAGGTTATGAGCACAAGAAAGCGGAAATCGACATGAAAATCCGCGAGATTAGGAGTTTGATCGGCGGTTCCAAATCAAGCGCGACGGTAAGCGCAAATCATAGTGAACCTTCGGTACCCGCCGTGAAACCGGCGAACGGCCGTAAGCGGGTTCTGAGTCCGGAAGCACGGAAGCGGATCGCCGCGGCGCAGAAGAAGCGCTGGGCGGAACACAGAAAGAATACAGCTCAAGCGGAATAGTAAAAACCTTTCTAACAAGCCCGCATTCTTATCAGCCCGGCTGGGCCAAGCGCCACAGCCGGGCTTTTGCTTGCTACGGGTATAATTTGCATCATGGGTGAACTCAGCCGCATCGGCGTCGCCATTGATTCTGAACTGCTGAAGAAGTTCGATCAGCTCATCGCCTCACGCGGGTACACCAACCGTTCGGAGGCCTTTCGCGACATGATTCGAGATGAACTGGTGCGCAAATCATGGGACTCTCCCGATAGTCAGGTGGTGGGTACCGTCACCATGGTCTATGACCACCACGTCCGCATGCTGAACGAAAAGTTAACCGATTTACAACATGAACATCATGAGCAGATTCTTTCCACGCTGCATGTTCACCTGGACCACGATAATTGTCTGGAAGTGGTGGTGGTGAAAGGAAAAGCAAGCGCGGTGCAAGCAATAGCGGATAAGTTGATTAGCACTAAAGGTGTAAAACACGGCCGGTTGATTCTAAGTACTTCTGGCCAGGAAATTTGATTTCGGTAGCCCGAAACGTAAGATAACCCACGCGGCAAGTGGCGGCAGCGCCACCATCCAACAGACTGGACCGTAGCCGGATGTTTTTACCATCTTTCCGATAAGTGGCGAAATTACTGTCTGTAATAATCCATACGCGAACACCAACGCCGCAATCGCACGCCCCGCCCTTCCCGGCCCGTATAAGTCAACGGGAAGTGTATAAACGTTCACGCTACCGGCAAGCGTCCAGAAATAACTCAGAGAGATCGCGGCGATGCCCCACGCGGGGCCTGGCGCGATCGGAACCAGCAGTGTAAACAGCCCGCCCATTGCGCTCAGTAAGATCACGCTGACGCGCGCGGACACCGCGGCACGCCCGCCGCGAATCCAACGCAGCGCGAGCCAACCGCCTAAAAATCCTCCCAAATTGGAGGCGAGTGGCGGGATCCACGCATAGCCGGCCGTTTGCCCCAGCGTGAGATGATGCACGCGCTGCAAGTACAACGTGGTCCAGTTACTCCACAGCGAGTAACTGGACATCCACATCACGTTCGCGATCACCAGCAGCACCAGGTTACGGTCCAGCGGCCCGCCGGATTCGTTCGCATGCGGTTCGGAACCGGTCAACGGCGGAATCCGCCGTGATACATACCACCACAGCGGCAGCCAGAGCAGCCCGAGCAATCCGGTAATCAGGAAGGGAAACCGCCACCCGTACCCATATTTCACGGCGAGCCCGACTCCCACCAGCGGCGCGAGCATACCGCCAATAGTGAGGCCGATCTGGCCCAAGGCCGAACCGAGCGCCCGTTGTTCCGGCGGCAGATAGACAGCCCCCATTTTCGCCACTGCCGGTATCCCGCCCGATTCGCTCACGCCTAACACCACGCGGCAGGCAATCAGTTGCACGTAGTTGCGAGTCATGCCGGTCAGTGCACTCACCGCGCTCCATACCGCCACCAGAATCATACTGATTCGCGTGAGGCCGAAGCGATCCAGAGCCGCTCCCGCCAGAGGCGAACTGAGCGCATACGGCAGCGAGAAGACGGCGATCAGGTAGCCGAACCCTTCGTCATCGATATGGAATTCGTCCTTTATAGCGGGAGCCAGCGCGGCAAGCAGGTTCCTGTCGAAATAGTTCAACGAAGAAGAGAGAACAAAGACGCCAACGGCGATCCAGCGTAAACGGGAAACAGGCAAGTTGAATGATAAGATGGCGCTACTCGCATGGCAACCGCCGCCGCTCACCTCACGCATCCGCCACGCCGGATGAATCGATCGCAGTGGATCTTTCTGCTGCTGCTGGTGCTCTCGGTCTGCATCAACTACATTGATCGCGGGAGCCTGGGCATTGCCGGCCCGCTCTTGCGCCGCGACCTAAAACTGGACCCTTACGAGTTCGGCAAACTGCTCTCCGCGTTCTTCTGGACTTACGCCCCGATGCAGATTGTATCCGGCTGGCTGGTGGATCGCTTCAATGTGAACCACGTGTACGCGACAGGCTTCTTCGTATGGTCCGTCGCGACTTTGATCACGGGCTCCATCTCCACCGCCTCTGAACTCCTGCTACTCCGCCTGATTCTGGGCATGGGCGAATCCGTGGCTTACCCGGCTTATTCGAAAATCATCTCCGCCAATTTCCCGGAGCACCACCGCGGCTTGGCGAATGGGCTGATCGATTCCGGTTCCAAGCTCGGTCCCGCGCTCGGCGTGCTATTTGGTGGGCTGTTTATGGCGCAGTTGGGGTGGCGCGTGTTCTTCTGGGGCATGGGGTTGGCCAGCCTGCTATGGCTGGTGCCATGGTTCATCTGGGCTCCCAAAGACCAGATTGTAGAGTTGAAAGACAAGCTTCCCGCGCCGAGCCTGCGACGCATCCTGAGCCTGCGCGCGGCCTGGGGCAATTATCTGGGGCTGCTCTGCGCGAATTACGTCTGGTACTTCATCGTGCTGTGGCTGCCTTCTTATTTCGTCACGGAGCGGCATTACACCAACAAGCAGATGGCGGTGCTGGGTTCGCTGCCTTACTGGGCTGTTGCCATCGCGTCTTCCTTCGGCGGCATTCTGGCGGACCGCTTCATCTCGAAAGGCGGGCAACCGGTGCGCGTCCGCAAGGCATTCATCGCGGGCGGGCTCATGTTCTCGACGCTGATTCTTCCCGCCGCGATGGTGAAGGATCAAACTCTTTCACTGGTACTGTTGACTGCCGGCTGCTTCGCGTTCGGCTTCTTCAGTTCGAACCATTGGGCACTGGCGCAAACGCTCTCCGGCCCGCTCGCTTCCGGCAAGTGGACTGGTCTGGCGAACGCGGTCGGCAACATCCCCGGCATCCTCGC
>JBBROT010000371.1:0-4008 GCA_038229155.1 Bryobacterales bacterium
AAACCGCGAGTGGGGGTTCGAATCCCTCCGCCCCTGCCATTCAACCCAGTTACGATACGAGAAACGAAAAATGGCAGGCACATTAGAACCCACGAAACCCGGCACGCTCGAAAGCATGAAGCAGTGGCCGCAGATCACACGCGATTATATTGACGATCTGAAGCTGGAGATGCGGCGCGTCACCTGGCCCACCCGCCAGCAGGTCCAGGCCACCACCGCCGTAGTCATCCTTACTGTGTTTGCTTTCTCGGCTTACTTCAAAGTGGTGGATGAAGTAATCTCCCGCACCGTTACCCGGCTCCAATCCACCCTATCCAAGTAGATGAACCCTCTCCCTGAAGACGATCAGCCGCTCGATGCACACGTCGATATACCTGTCGACGACCAACCCGATACCTTCGAATCCGCTTACACGGATTCGCCGGGCGTTACCGAAGAGCTGACCGATCAGCCCTCCGCCGAACCGATTCTTCCCGAATCCACAAAGAAGTGGTTCATCATCCACACCTATTCCGGCTTCGAAAACAAAGTCGCCGAAAGCCTCAAGACTCGCGCCGATGCTTTCGGGTTTGCCGATAAAGTCGGCCAGATTCTCATTCCCACCGAAGAAGTTGTCGAACTCCGCAACGGAAAGAAGGTTACCTCCAAGCGGCTGGTTTACCCCGGCTACGTTCTGGTGGAACTGGATATGGACGACGAGATGTGGCACGCCGTCAAAAACACACCGCGCGTCACCGGTTTCGTCGGCGGCGGAGTCTCTCCCGTGCCGTTGTCGGCGGACGAAGTCAATTCCATTCTGTACCGTCAGCAATCCTCGGCGGATCGCCCGCGTCCCAAGATGTCCTTCGAAAAGAATCAGGACGTGCGTATTGTCGATGGGCCGTTTACCAATTTCTCGGGCAAGGTCGATGAGGTCAATCCCGAACGTAATACCCTCCGCGTGCTGGTCAGCATTTTTGGCCGGGCCACGCCGGTGGAACTCGATTTTCTACAAGTAGAGAAGGCATAAAGCAATGGCAAAGAAAGTAACCGGACAAGTAAAACTGCAGATCCCAGCGGGCAAAGCGACTCCCGCGCCGCCCGTCGGTACCGCCCTCGGTCCCCAGGGCGTTAACATCATGGATTTCTGCAAAGCCTATAACGCCAAAACGTCGGGCAAAGATCAGGAAGGCCTCATCATTCCGGTCGTGATCACCATCTATTCCGACCGCAGTTTCACCTTCATCACCAAGACTCCGCCCGTGCCCGTGCTCATCAAGCGTGCGGTGAATATTGCCAAGGGTTCCGCCGAACCCCATAAGACCAAGGTGGGCGAAATCACCCTGAAGCAGGTGGAAGAGATTGCCAAAATTAAACTGCCCGATTTGAATACCATCTCGCTTGAAAGCGCGATGAATTCAGTAAAAGGCACCGCCCGCAGCATGGGCGTTACCGTAGTTTAGGCCGCGTCCGGCATTTCGAAATCGCCCGAACGTTTTCGAATCAATTTCAGCACGCTCTCCTCATCGTAGGCGGCTTTCACGTATTCGAACAAAGTGCCGTCCGAATACGCGTCCAGCACCACCGGATGCACGTAATATTTCCGTGAAGTAGCTGGCCGGTTCCCCAGCCGCGCCGCAACGTTTTTCACGGCGGCGGAGATATTGCGTTTCGCCTCAATCTCAGACGACGCCGGGCCCAACTGCGCCAACTCATGGGCTCCCTGCATGGTGCCGATCCAGGTGCGAAAGTCTTTCGCCGTGAAATCGCCGCCTGAGATCTCCTTCAGGTAAAGGTTCACGTCGTGGGAGTCAACCGTATGCTGCGTACCGGCGCGATCCACATACTGGAACAACTCATCGCCGGGTAGATCCTGGCACTGCTTCACAATCTTCGCCAAGCGCTTGTTCTTAAACGTCAGGTCATGGTCCTGGGCGCTCTTGCCGCGAAATTGGAAGTGCAGCACTTCGCCCTTGATCTCGACATGCTCGTCATGCATAGTGGTCAAACCGAAGCTCGCATTATCGCGCGCATATTCCTGATTGCCCACGCGAATCGACGTTTCGGCTAACAGTTCCACCACTGTCGCCAGCACCTTTTCGCGAGGCAACCCGGGCTTCCTCAGGTCAGTCTCCACGCGCTCGCGAATTGACGGAAGCGCTCTCCCGAACTCGGGCATCCGGCTGAATTTGGTATGGTTTCGCAGCGCCGAATAGTGCGCGTGATAGCGGTATTGTTTGCGCCCCCGTGCGTCATATCCCACAGCTTGCAGGTGGCCATGGGCATGCGGGCAGATCCATACACGCTCCCAAGCCGGGGGAATCACCAAGTGCCGGATGCGCTCCAGTTGCTCCGGATTTTCAAGCTCCGCGCCGTTCACATCCAGATAGCGAAACCCTGTCTTCACGCGTTCGCGCCGAATTCCCTTGTTGGTTTCGCGGACGTAGCGAAGCCCAATCGCCCGCGCGCTTTCCACCGGATCCATCTTGGCGGTGGCAAGTTTGCGCCTGGTCCGTCTGGTCGGAGACATGCGATCCTGCCCACGCAACTTGCCTGCCATAGTTTGCTTAACTGGATGAATGCTCAAATGGTTGGGATTACTTTTTCTGACGACGCCCTGTTGGGCCGACCCGAACCTCATAGAGCATTCCGGCATCTGGTTCAATTACTTCGGCGACCATGCCTGGAATCGGCATTGGGGCCTGCATCTGGAAGGGCAGCTGCGCCGCGTGGACGGCCTCTCGAAAGGCCAGCAGTTCATCCTCCGGCCGGGCCTGAATTACGAAGTGAATCCTCACCTCAAGATCATGCTGGGTTACACCAATCAGCAAAACTACTCCTACGACCGTTTCAGCTTCCCTTTCCGCATCAATGAGCACCGCATCCATGAAGAAGCAACCGTTTCCCACCCGCTTTTCAAGTTGCGCGTGCAGCAGCGCTTTCGCCTGGAACAACGCATCATGGATTACGCGGGAGACTGGCAGTTTCGCCAGCGTTTCCGCTACCGCTTCCTGCTGAATTTCCCCGTTAGTAAGCGGTATTACCTGGCGGCTTACAATGAAATCCTCTCCACCTTTGGCTCGCATTCCGTGCGCGCGTTCGATCAAAACCGCACTTACGGCGCGCTGGGCCACAGCTTCGGCAAGTTGGGAAGGCTTGAGGTGGGCTACATGTATCAGTACCAGCAGGTCACCGAAGCTCGCTTCCGCCGCAACCATCTGATGCAAGTTACTTTCTTCTCCAGGCAGCCCCTGCGAAAGCAGCGTTAAACTAGAGTGTTGTCCAAGTCCCCCTCCGCCACTTCGCTCAACTGGCCGCTCCTTTACGTCGCCGTCGCCATCACAACGCTGGCAACTTTGCTGCTGGAGTTGTCGCTCACGCGCATCTTCTCCGTGGTCTTCTATTACCACTTCGCGTTCCTTGCCATCTCTATCGCCCTGTTCGGGTTGGGGGTAGGCGGCGTTTTCTCATATGTGGTATCGAAGTGGCCGGGCACGCTGTTTCAAAAATTGGGAATCTTGAGCGCGGTCAATTGCGGTTTTGTACTGATCGCCATCATCACTGTGCTGGCACAGCGCACGGAAATGGATAACGGCCAACTGGCCCTGATTTACTTCTCGAACGCGCTGCCGTTTTTCTGCTCCGGCGTGATCATCTCGCTTGTCATCTCCGAAACCATCGAGCGCGTAAACCGCGTTTACTTTTTCGATCTTGCCGGTGCCGCCGGCGGCTGTCTGCTGCTGGTCCCACTGCTCGATAGTTTTGGCGGGCCGAATACAACGCTCACGGTGGCTGTTCTTTTCGCCGCCGCCGCCGCAATCTGGTTTAACTTGGCGCACTCGCGTTACGGCCGTGTTTTGAGCGTCACGCTCGGCTTGCTGCTCACGTTGCTGGTGGTGGTGAACATGAAGCGCGGCTGGATCGATATCCGTTACGCCAAGGGCCAGAAGCTTCGTTCGGAGCAGTACGTGAAGTGGAATGAATTTTCCCGCATCGCCCTCGCGCCCGAAGGCGGCATGGAGCAGATAT
>JBBROT010000372.1:0-4006 GCA_038229155.1 Bryobacterales bacterium
CGTGGAATCCGCGCGAATGCCGTCAAACTGTTCGGCCAGCTGCACCTTTCCCTCCGACGCCACCAGCGACCCCTAAGAGAGCTTCTGCTTCAGCACCGCCACCCGCACCATGAAAAACTCGTCCAGGTTCGAGCTCAAAATCGAAAGAAATTTCACGCGCTCCAGCAGCGGGTTCGATGGGTCCTCCGCTTCTTCCAGAACGCGCCGCTGAAACGCCAGCAGGCTCAGTTCGCGGTCCAGGTACAAGCGGGGGTCGCGCAGGTCTTTCGGATTCAGTTTCTCCGCCTCCGCGTGATGGTGCTGCGGTTTCCGCGCCTTGGCGCTCTTGGGCACCGGCTCCTGCTTGGGTGGTTTGGGTGCGGAACGTTCAGCCATTGCTTTTACCAGTCTACGTTCTCCGCGGTATTCGCCCAGCATTTCACCCACAGGATTCACCCACTTGTCATCCACGCCGGTCGCGGTCACGCTATAGTTCTTGTTTCAAGGTGATTCGCGTCAGTCTCTTCCGCAACCGCGTCTGGATAGCATTCCTCCTGATCGCGACCGCACTCCTGGGCTTGGATTGGTGGGGCTCCAGTACACTCGCGGTTCGTGAACGTGAAAGCGCCGAGCGGGCGCTGGCCGCCGAAGCCCGCACGCTGACCGGTGAACTGGCCGCTTTGCCGCTGCCCGCGCTCCCCTCCTGGGTAACCGCCTCCGCCACATGGACCGGCGCTCGCGTACAGGTCACCGGCGTCTCCGGACGCGCGCTGGCCGATTCCGCACCCACTCTTCCGCCATCCACCACAAGCTGGAGTTCCGCCGTGCCCATCACCAGCGGCGAACGCTCCGGATGGACTGTGCGCCTTTCCACCAAGCCCAGCGAATGGCATAACGGCACTGACGTGATCCTGCGCCGCTTGCTGGAATGCCTGCTGGCCGGAGTGTTGGCGCAGGGTATCGCGTATATTTTTTCCCTTCTGTTGGCCAAACGCATCCGCGCTCTGCAGGCACTTACCGAGCGCCTGCTGGATGCCAATGTGGCTGATTCCGACATGCCGCATGCCGACGACGAACTCGGCATTCTGAATCAATCTCTGCATCGCATGGGCATGCGCATTCGCGATCTGCTGGAGCGCGTCGGCATGGAATCCGGCCGTCGTGAAGCGATACTCGCCAGCATGAGCGAAGGCGTCCTGGCGGCCGATAACCGCTTGCAGGTCATCTTCTGCAATGAGTCGCTGGCCGAAGCCGTCGGTGCCACAGTACCGGTCGCGCCGGGCACTCCGGTGCTCGATCTGGTGCGCGACCCTGAACTGGTGAACCTGCTCACTCAGGTGATCGCATCCGGTGAGCCGGTGAAACGACGCGTGCAGTTGTCCGCCGGGGAAGGGAAGACGTTTGAGGCGCAGGCGGCACCGCTCGCCATGCCCAACAGCCGCGGCGTGCTCATCATCCTGCATGACATTACCGATATCGAGCGCCTGGAACGCGTGCGGAAAGATTTTGTGGCCAACGTCTCGCATGAGTTGCGCACGCCGCTCACCGCCATCCGCGGCTATGCCGAAACGCTGCTGGGCGGAGCGCTGGCCGATACCGACAACAACCGCCGCTTTGTCGAGATCATCCAGTCCCATGCGATCCGCTTAAACAACATCGCGGCGGATCTGATGATCCTGTCTGAACTCGAAAGCGGCCGCCCCGCGCCCCTGCCCGAACGCATCTCCATTAAGGAGGCCGTGGACATGGCCATCAGCACCGTGGAATCCGAAGCGCGCGTGCGTGGCGTGTTTCTCCACAGTTCGGTTGCCGAAGGTTTGGAAGTGCTCGGCCACAAGATTCGGCTGGAGCAGGCGCTGGTGAATCTGCTGGATAACGCCGTCAAGTTCAACCGAGAAGATGGCGAAGCGAGCGTGACCGCCGCCGTCGCCCCCAGCGGCAAAATCAGCATCGTGGTATCTGACACGGGCAGCGGCATTCCTTCGAGCGACCTGCCGCGCATCTTCGAACGCTTCTATCGCGTGGACCGGGCCCGTTCGCGCGCCGTAGGCGGCACAGGCCTGGGGCTGTCCATCGTGAAGCACGTGGTGGAACGGATGAACGGCACACTGCGCGTTGAGAGCGCAATCGGGCGAGGGTCCACGTTCACCATCCTTCTGCCGCCCCTGCACGAATCCGAAACGCAGCAGGCCTGAAGCTTAACTTACCAGGGGAGCGCCTCGCCCATGTGGACGAACCCGCCGTTCAAGCCATCCGTGCCGAGCGTGGCCAAGTCCACTTCCGTCTTTGCGCCATCTGGAATTTCCATCGGTGCCGCGCTTGTCCCCATATCGGTTTTGACCCAGCCCGGATGAGCGGAATTGACCTTGATCTTCGTATCGCGCAACTCATGCGCCAGGTGCACGGTAAACGCGTTCAGCGCGGATTTCGAAGCATCGTAGGAGAACGCCTTGCTCGCATAAATGGGCGACTCCGGATCGCTATGCAGAGTCAGCGAACCGAGGATGCTGGAGACATTCACAATGCGCCCGGCTTCGCTTTTCCTGATTAGCGGCAGCAGCGCCTGCGTGAGGGCAACCACGCCGAAGAAGTTCGTATCGAAAGTCTTGCGCAGGGTGTCAAGGGTGGTGGTGGAAGTATTGTTGCCGCTGAACTCTCCGTCCAGCATGATACCGGCGTTGTTCACCAGAATATCCAGCCGGCCGAACTGCTTTTCAAGAAAGGCGATGGCGTCACCGTAGTGCGCGGCATCGCCGACGTCGAGTTTCAAGCCAAAGGCATCGTTCCCCTCGGCCCGCAAAGTGGCGGCGGCACCATCGGCCTTAGCCTGATCGCGGGCGGTAACGACGATGGTGATCCCCTTCTGCCCCAACTGCCGGGCGGTTTCAAAGCCGATCCCTTTATAAGCGCCGGTAATGAGCGCGACTTTGTTTTGCTTATCAGCCATAGCCAGACAGATCCATGAGGAAGGGAAAAGGATTCAGGCCGAGTGGGCTAGAATCGAAGGGTAGGGTTCATCTACACCGAGTCGGGGCGTAGCGCAGCCTGGTAGCGCATCTGCTTTGGGAGCAGAGGGTCGCGAGTTCGAATCCCGCCGCCCCGACCAATAAAATCAGCAAGTTAGCCAACGCTCTCAAAGAAGGCGAGATAACGCTGTAGTAGCTATTGAAGCTGGTGGAATTTCTTAGGCCAAAAACGAGATTTTCGAAAGAGGACACCCGCAATCAGGCCGGGCGTTCAGATCCAGGCCCAACCTAAACATGAGCTACAGAGGTGTACATCAACACATCCGAAAATTCGTCGTCTAGAGCTTCCGGACCGAACCCAATCATACAAGGAACTGCGCACAGTTCAATCGGTTCTGGTCTCAACGGCTACGCTGACAGCCCTCTCGTTCATTCGCCAGCCAGTCGAGGATCATGACCGTATAGACGACAGCGACGTTAGGCCCGTCGTTGGCTGCCTGCTTCTCAGCTTCCAGGGAATATTTTTCGTAGATGGAGGGCGGCCCCGTCGACAAGATGCTGGCGCGCAGTGTCCCCAGGTTCTCCGAGTAGTCTATCTCCGGGTGCTGCTCGGCAACCGTAGGGTCATCGTATCGTGTTGCGGGCTTAAGCGGACTCAGCGTTCATGTCCACGGTCGTGCACGCAGTGGACCGGGGCAGATACTCTCTCGGACCCCCAATCCAGCCCTCATCATGTGGACGATTTCGTAGCTGGCCAACTCCTCCGTGTACATTTCAATTCCACCGAGTTCAACAACCCACCCGCATCAGCTTGAAAGCAAAGTAGTTGAAAACAGGGAAACAGGCGACTTGAGCGCTTGAACCGTAGCTGCTTTGGGAGCAGTGGATCGCGAGTTCGAATCCCGCCGCCCCGACCAATCTTCTCCGATTCCGCATCGCCTTCCAATATGGTCGAGTCCAGTTGATGTTGCTCAGCGATTGTGTCACCCCTTAACTGCTCAGGGAATCTGTCACCCCTTTCAACAATTGGAGGGTGACATTGAGTCAGAAAGAGTTGCAGC
>JBBROT010000373.1:0-4000 GCA_038229155.1 Bryobacterales bacterium
AAGCCTGCCATCGTATGGAACGCGCGCTACGCGAATTTCGCATTCGTGGCGTGAAGACCAATATTCCGTTTCTCGAAAACGTAGTCAATCACGAAGCGTTCCAATCGGGTGAAATCACCACATCGTTTCTGGATCAGAACCCCGGCCTGTTCAGCTATCCCGCTCGTCAGGATCGCGCCACTCGCCTGCTGTCTTACCTGGGTGAGACCATCATCAACGGCAACCCTGAAGTGGCCGGTAAGCCGCGCCCGTCGCGCTTTCCGGAAGCTCCTGTTCCCGATCATATTGTTGGGCCACCACCTTTGGGAACTCGCCATCTGTTGCGGGAGAAGGGGCCGGAAGCGTTCGCGAAATGGACGGCTTCGCAACAGCGCTTGCTGCTGACGGACACAACATTTCGCGATGCGCACCAATCGCTGCTGGCAACAAGGATGCGGACGTTCGATCTGCTGCGGATCGCGAACTTCGTTTCGCACCGGCTGCCCGGACTTTATAGCCTGGAGATGTGGGGTGGGGCCACATTCGATGTGGCGATGCGCTTCCTGTTAGAAGACCCGTGGCAGCGCCTGCGCGAGTTGCGCGAAGCGATCCCCAATATCTGTTTCCAAATGTTGTTCCGCGCCTCGAATGCGGTCGGCTACACGGCTTACCCGAACAATGTGATTCGCGGTTTCGTGAAAGAAGCCCACGCGCAGGGCATGGATATTTTCCGCATTTTCGATTCGCTGAACTATCTGCCGAATATGACTGTCGCCATGGAAGCCGTGCGCGAAACAGGCGCGGTCTGCGAAGCGGCAGTCTGTTATACGGGCGATATTCTGGACCCCGCGCGAGAGAAGTACAGCCTGAATTATTACGTCCGCATGGCGCGCGAACTGGAGCGCAAGGGGGCCCATATTCTGGCCATCAAAGATATGGCGGGCCTGCTTCGTCCCTATGCGGCGCAAAGGCTGGTGACCGCCCTTCGCGATTCCATCGGGCTGCCGGTGCACTTCCACACGCACGATACAAGCGGTGTCAACGCGGCGTCCATCCTGAAAGCCTCTGAAGCGGGTGTGAATGTTTGCGATGCCGCGCTCGCGTCCATGAGCGGCACCACCAGCCAGCCGAATCTGAATTCCATTGTGGCGGCTCTGGAACATACAGAGCGGGCCACAGGGCTCGATCTTGCCGCGTTGAACCGCTGTTCGGATTATTGGGAGACGGTGCGCGGCTATTACCTGCCGTTCGATTCGGGTCCGAAAACGGGCAGCGCCGAAGTTTACCTGCATGAGATGCCCGGCGGCCAGATTACCAATTTGAAAGAGCAGGCTGATGCGATGGGCCTGGGCCAGCGATGGCCGGAAATCGCGCAGACTTATGCCGACGTGAACCTGGCCTTCGGTGACATCGTGAAAGTAACTCCTTCCAGCAAAGTGGTGGGAGACCTGGCCATATTTTTAATCACGCACAACATGCCCGTGGCGGAGTTCGTGCAATTGGGCACGGATCATCAGGTTCCGATTCCCAATTCGGTGGTGGATATGTTCGAGGGCTCTTTGGGCGAACCGGAGGGTGGCTGGCCGGCGAAGATTCGCGGCATCGTGTTGCAGGGTAGGGAACCGAAGCGCCCGCAATTGCCCGATGCCGATTTCGCGAAGAGAGCGGCCGAACTCGCGCCGGAACTCGATCGGCCCGCCACCACGGATGAAGTGCTGAGTTCGCTGCTGTATCCGGATGTGTTTCTCAAGTTCGCGCGTGCCCGCCGCAGCTTCGGCGACGTGCAAGTTCTCCCGACTCCGCAGTTCTTCTTCGGGATGGAGAAGGGCGAAGAGATTCTGGTAACCATCGAGGAAGGCAAGAGCCTCGTCATTAAGTTCCTGACGGTAGGGGAACCGAGAGACGACGGTTTCCGAACCGTGTTCTACGAGTTGAACGGCCAGCCTCGCGAAGTGGACGTGCGCGATAAGAGCTTAGAGGTGAAAGGAGAACAGCGCGCGAAGGCGGACGCCGGAAATCCGCTGCACATCGGCGCGCCGCTGCCGGGGTTAGTCACTACTATCGCGGTCACGGAAGGCGGCACCGTGAAAAAGGGCGACCGCCTGCTGGTGATCGAAGCGATGAAGATGCAGAGCACCGTCTACGCGCCCGCGACAGGCAAGGTTCAGCAGGTGCTGGTGAAGGCCGGGCAGCAGGTGGATGCCAAGGACCTGCTGCTTGTGCTGAGCTAGAGCTTTTCGAAGCGGATACTGCCATTGGACGTGCTGAGGTCCACCAAGGGACTTGAATTGGAACCTCCGTTCACGAGGCCTTCCATATGATGCCGATCCTCATGATCGCCGCGAAGGTCATCGAACTCCGACGAGATCTTACCGTTGCTGGTGGAAGCCCGCACGCGCGCCGCAGCGTGAGACGGAAATCGCACGGTGATGGAGGCATTGCTCGTCTTCGCCACCACGTCATTCTTCAGCGTGTCGCTTAGCGTGAGTGTAAGTGAACCGTTCGATGAACTCGCATCGATAGCTCCTGTTATCCCCTCCGCTTTGACATGGCCGTTGGTGGTGTGAAGATGCGCCGACCCTTTCACGCCGTTCGCTTCCACGGAACCGTTCGACGTCTGGGCATTGGCGTCGCCGTTCACTTGGGTGATTTCAACCGCGCCGTTGGACGTTCTCAAATGGACGGGGCCATCGATGTCGCTGGCATGAAGTTTGCCGTTGGATGAAGTGACGCGGTCCAGCGTGACCCGGCGCGGTACGCGGATGATATAGCGGGCACCGGCACCGTTGTGAAAATCTGAAGGCGCAACGGTGCGTATGGAGACCGCGCTCTCGGAGTGCTGGATATCGATTTTGACTGCGTCGCGCAAGGCTTCGGTGCGCGCGTACTTCACGCCCGTGATCTCCACCTCTTCACGGTCCCAGCCCGCGATATCGACAGAGCCGTTGCTGTTTTCGAGCGTGAACGTCGCGCCGGATTTCAGCGGATAGTTGAAGCGAAAATCCTGTTGGAATTTCTCGTTGTTGAAGCCGTCGATTTCGATATTGCAGCCGGCCAGCGTAAGTGCCGCGGTCAGGGCGGTGAAAACGGAAAGTTTCCGCATATGTGTCTTGGTACGAGGTTTCGCTGGTTCTGGTTCGCGAAATTCATTCTGAGCCCGAAGTGGTGCGGTCAGGCATGCGACAATAGCCTTTTTACTGCCACTATTTTGCGAATTTTGTTTTTGTTGCCGCTGCTGTGCGTCTTCGGTTGCGGGAGTGCTTCCCACCAGAGCGCGGCGGGTATTTCGGGCGATTCGACGGTGTCGGGACGCGTCTTATTCACCGGCACTGCCCCTCAACCCGTAAAGCTCGATCTTTCCGCCAACCCCACTTGCGAACGCCAACACCTGCGTCCGGTTTATTCGGAAGATTTGCTGGTGAATAAGAAAGGCGGCCTTCGCAACGTGCTGGTGCGGGTGAAAAGCGGCTTGCCGGAGGCTCACTGGACAGTACCTGTAAGCGTCGCCAAGCTGGATCAGGTTGGCTGCGTTTACCAGCCGCACGTGCTTGCGCTCATGGCCGGACAGACGCTCGAGATCTCGAATTCCGACCCGCTGAATCACAACGTGCATGCCGAGGCGTTTACGAATACGGCCTTTAACGTCGCGCAACCTCCGCGCGCTGAAAAGCTGCTCCGCCAGTTTGATCGTCCTGAGACGATGGTGCCGATCACGTGCGGAGTTCATGCCTGGATGCGCGGCTATGTTTCAGTTCTGGATCATCCCTTCTTTGCCGTGACCGATGAGGATGGCGATTTTAGGATCGATTCCTTGCCGCCCGGCAGTTATACGCTCGAGGCGGTACATGAGAAGCTCGGCCGCCAGGAGCGCTCCTTCACCGTTGCGGCCAAAGCGCGCGCGGCAATCGACTTCGCATATACGGAAAGCTGCCGGTGAGATACTTGAGCTTGAAAGACTATCTCGCACTCACGAAACCGCGCATCACATGGTTCATTCTGATGAGCGCGGCTATCGGCTATT
>JBBROT010000374.1:0-4000 GCA_038229155.1 Bryobacterales bacterium
ATTGGGTATGCTCCAGCAATCTAGCTTTCCTTAGTTAATAGTTGTTCAGACTGACGTTGACGCGCTTCTTAGGGGTAAGAAGCGATTGGGGATCTCATGTGCGGAATCGCGGGTTTTACTCACGAAGGCCGGTCTTTAGACTCGCGCCTCATTGGCCGGATCACAGCTTCGTTGTTCCATCGCGGCCCTGACGAGCAGGACACTTTCCTCTCGCCCGATATCGCGATCGGAGCCGTTCGTCTTGCCGTGATCGATCCCGCCGCCGGCCCCCAGCCCCTCATCAGCGCGGATGGCCTCGCCGTCGTCGCCTTCAATGGCGAAATCTATAACCATCAAGAACTGAGGCGCGAACTGGAACAAGCGGGTGCCCGCTTCCGCTCGCATTGCGACACCGAAGTGGTCCTCGAAGCGTTTCGCTACTGGGGAACCGAATGCCTCAAGCGTTTCCGCGGAATGTTCGCCATCGCTTTTTGGGATGTGCGGCATAAGCGCCTGGTCCTAGCACGCGACCACGCCGGCATCAAGCCGCTCTATTTCACGCGTCAATCCGGCCAAATTCATTTCGGCTCGGAATTAAAGGCCATCTTCGCGCACCCCGCCATCCGCCGCGTGCTCGATCACCAGGCGCTCGAAGATTTCCTCTCGCTCAACTACGTGCCCGGCTCCCGCACCCTGATCCGCGGTATCGAAAAGCTGCCCGCCGGCCATTACCTGGAGTGGTCTCACGGCGACGCTTCCATCCATCGCTACTGGACACTCAACCCCACGCCCGACGCGGCTTGGACCACGGAAGCCGCTGAAGAGCGCCTGGACGAATTGCTGCGTGGTTCCATTCGCGAACAATTGGTGGCGGACCGGCCTTTGGGCATCTGGTCCAGCGGCGGATTGGATTCCTCCACCATCCTGCATTACGCCGCGCAAGAGCGCTCCACGCCGCTTGAAACTTTCTCTGTCGGTTTCGGCTCGCGCTGCTGCGATGAAACGCCGTACTTCCGGCAGATGGCCAGGGCTTATGGCACCAACCACCATGAACTGCAACTGACGCCCGGCAACCACCTGCTAAGCGCCATAGAAGACTTCGCCCATTTTTCCGATGAGCCGAATGCCGATGCCGGCGGCCTGCCCGTCTGGTTCCTCTCCCGCATGACGGCCGAACACGCAACAGTCGCGCTGTCGGGTGACGGCGGCGATGAACTCTTCGGCGGCTATCTTACTTATATGGCGGATCGCGCGGCCCGCCCCCTGCGCTTGCTCCCGCGCGGCATCAGGCAAGCCGGTCTGGCGGCACTGCAACGCGGCCTGCCCTGCTCGGCGAAGAAGATCAGTTTCGAATACAAGCTGAAACGCTTGCTGGAAGGCTCGCTGCTGCCGCCCGACGATGCGCATCTGTTCTGGAACGGCGCGTTCACGCCAGATCAGAAGAGCGCGCTCCTGGGCCGGCCCTCCTTCGGCCCCAATCTGTTTTACGGTCTGCCGCCAGCTTCTGAAGTTGGCGCGCTCAACCGCTACATGCTGCTCGATCAGCAGTTCTATCTTCCCGACAACATACTCGCCAAAGTGGACCGCATGTCCATGGCGCACTCGCTTGAGGTGCGGCCCGCGTTTCTCGATCACCGCATCATCGAGTTCGCCGCCAGCCTGCCCGAACATTTGAAAATTCGTGGCTTGCAACAAAAGCTTGTCCTTCGCCGCTTGATGAAAAACAAGCTTCCAGCGGTCATCTTGAACCGCTCCAAGCGCGGCTTCGATATTCCGGCGCACGATTGGTTTCGCGGCTTTCTCAAGCCTCTGCTACAGGACACCGTGAATCGCCGCAGTGTGGAAAACTCGGCTATTTTCAGTTTTGCTGAAACGGAACGCCTGATCCGCGATCATATGGATAGACGGATTAATGCGGGATACCAACTATGGGGTCTGTTGACTCTCTTCCTGTGGCTGAAGAAGTGGGACGTGGAAACCGTGCCAGCGGAAGATTTTTCGAGCGATATATCGGCACCGGCAACCGTCGCGGTGAACTGATCGTCGTCCTGGTGGCGGCGCTTGTCTTTCTACTCTCCGTAGTCAGCCCGCCCGCGTTGATGGACGATGTCGATTCGGTGCAGGCCCAGATCGCGCGCAACATGCTGACCAGTGGCGATTGGGTTACCGCGCACCTGGACGGCGTTGCTTATCTCGAAAAATCGCCGCTCAAGTACTGGATGATCGCCGTGTCGTACATGATTTTCGGCGTTCACGATTGGGCCGCGCGCCTCCCCATCGCTTTTGCCTGCATCGCGCTCTGCTGGCTTACGGCTCACATTGGCTCCTGGGCTTTCCGCAAGCCGGAAGAGTCGTCCGCCGGCTTCTATTCCGGGCTGGTGCTGGCCACCTGCGTGGGCCTGTTTCTGTTCACGCGCATTCTCATCCCGGACGTTATCCTGACGCTCGCCATCACGGCGGCCCTCTATGCCCTGGTGCGTGCTCTCGACAGCGAGGAACAGAAGCCATTCCGTTGGGCCATGCTGTTCTGGTTCTCCATGGCGGCGGGCATCCTGCTCAAGGGGTTGATCGCAGCCCTGTTCCCCGTTGCGGTAGCGGGAATCTATTTGCTTGCCACGGGACAACTATTCCGCTTAGAGACCTGGAAGCGTCTGCACATCCTTCCGGGCTCCGCGCTGTTCCTCGCGCTGGCGGCACCCTGGCATGTTCTAGCCACCCTTCGCAACCCGCCCTACTTCGATTTTACGCTGCATAGCGAATCCGGCTCCTACCGCGGCTTTTTCTGGTTTTACTTCTTCAACGAACACATCCTGCGCTTCCTGAATTCTCGCTACCCCCGCGATTACAACACCGTTCCCCGCCCTCTGTTCTGGGCCTTCCATCTCATCTGGTTCTTTCCGTGGTCGGCTTACCTGCCCGCCGTCGCCCAGCTCAAGTTTCGCGGCGAAGATAGGGCTTCTCGAATGCGCCTTCTTGCAATGTGTTGGATTGGGTTCGTTTTGCTGTTTTTCACTCTTTCCACCACGCAGGAATATTATTCGATGCCCTGCTACCCGGCCATCGCGCTGCTGCTTGGCTCCGCCATGGCCGCGCCCAGCAGGGTCCTGCGGCCCGCCACCAAAGCTCTTGGCGTAGTGGCGGCTGCACTATCTGCCCTGCTCCTCTTCCTCCTGCTCGCCACGCGCGGCCTTCCCACACCCGGCGATATTTCCGTCGCGCTGAACTCCAACCCGGAGCTCTACACTCTATCGATGGGCCACATGGCGGATCTCACCCAGCAGGCTTTTGCCTATCTGCGCCTGCCCCTGGGGCTCGCTGCGTTTGCCACAGCCGTGGGTGCCGTGGGAGCACTCGTGTTCCGGGGCCGCCGCGCATACCTGGCTTTGGCCGTGATGATGATCCTGTTCTTCCAGGCCGCCAGAATCGCGCTAATCGCCTTCAACCCTTACCTGGGGTCGAAGCCCCTTGCCGACGCGCTGGTCGCCGCGCCTCCCGGCGAGTTGATTGTGGACGACCAATATTACTCGTTCTCGTCCGTATTCTTTTACGCCAACCGTGACGCCTGGCTCTTGAATGGACGCGTGAACAATCTGGAGTACGGATCGTATGCCCCGGGCGCGAAAAATCCGTTCTTGAATGACCGGCAATTTTCCGAACGCTGGCGATCTTCGCAACGATATTACGTGGTGGCGGAGATCAAGCCCGCGCGGCGCCTGCAAGCTTTGGTGCCAGGTTCGCCGTGGCGCACTGTTGCCGAAAGCGGCGGCAAACTCCTGCTCACAAATCAGTAAGAAACGGTCAGAGCCAGCGCGCGCGCCGCAAATAAATCAGCAAGCCCACCGTGCTCGCCAACATCATCAAAGAGACAATCAGCGTGGCATAAGGCGAACCGGCCCACGGCAGACCCTTGGTATTCATGCCGTAATAGCCGGAGATCACAATCACCGGCAGAGCGATAGTCCCCAGCACCGTCAGAACTTTCACCACTTCATTGGTCTTGTTAGCCACGCTCGATAGATAC
>JBBROT010000375.1:0-3999 GCA_038229155.1 Bryobacterales bacterium
CGAAGGCTTCGGCTACGGTCAGGCGCTTACCGGATTATTTCTCGGATCCTGGGCTTTTGTGCTCACGCGCAAGCGCCTTCCCGATGTTCCGGCCGCACTCTTCTCCTTCAGCGTCGTGCTGCTGGCTACCGCGCCTTTCCCGTTGGGCTATTCTCCTCTCGCCCTCAGCCCGGCGACCACATACAACCGTTATGGTTATGCTGCTCTGGCCCTGCTGATTCTCGAAGCGGTTCTGGCTCACGGTCGAAGCCGCCCCAAGCAGAGCGAATTCTTAGGCGGCCTTTCCACCGGGGCCGTGTTGGTGGGTTTGTTTTTCCTAAAAGTGACCTTCTTCGGCGCGGCCGTCTTCCTGCTGGGAGCCCTCGCTTTCTGCCGCCCCCAAACCAAATATCGTTGGGCAGGAATCGGCGCTGGTTGCTCGGCTCTCTCGCTCGCGTTTTGTAGCTATTTCGGTTTCCGGATGTTCCCCATGATTCAGGACTTGATCATGGTTGCGGGGGGAAAGCGCATTCACCCGCGCTACTACCTCTTCGACGCCATCGCCACCGATGCGGCCGCCGCGATGGGCTTTGTGTCATTGGTCGCCTTGTTGTTGTACTTAAACGGCAGGCGTGACGCTGCCCGCATGCTTGCCATCGCCGGCACCACGGTTTGCTTTACCGGTACGGTGCTCATCTTCGGGAATTGCGAACCGCAGAGTGCTCCGCTTGCGGTCTTCTTTATTTTAATTGCCGTAAGTCAGCTTTCTCTTCGCGCAAAAACTAACGGCATCGGCCTGGTGCGTTCCGGCCTGCTCGCCATGGCAACGCTTCTCACCGCCGCCGCGCTGGCACCAGCCGCCTTAAGCTTCAGCTCGGCCGCGGTGCTAAGCAAGCAAGCGTCACGAAGTGAAGCCCCGCTCTCCGGCACGGCACTTGCCAGCTTTATTCCCGGCCCCGTGGAAGATGGGTACCGCAGCTTCGTGAATGACGGGCTCGCTCTAGTTCGTCGCTACCGGGCACCCGGAGACACTGTGATGTCCCTCGATTTCTCGAACCCCTTCTCTTACGGACTCGGTATGAAGCCGGCCCCCGGCGGCACCACCGCACTCCACTTCCAGACCACATTCAACGATGCCCATCGCCCCAGTGCCGAATCTCTGTTCGGCTCGTCCACGCTGGTCATGATGCCGAAGATTTTCTCCGACCCCACTCTGGATGACAGCATCCCGCGGCTTTACGGACCCTATCTCAACAGCCACTTTCACTTGGCTGGCGAATCGAAACAGTGGCGCCTCTATCGGGCCAACTGACCTACGCTTGCGCCGCGGTACCAATGGCCGCAGCGATATCGCGGGTCTCTTCTTCGGTCCCGAGCAATACTCGATGGGGGAACCAGAACGCATCCGCGATCGAAGCTTCCGCCACAGGGCACGGCTCCACGCGGCATCGGCCATTCCGGTACAGCGGATTCTGGTACAACGTGTGCGGATAAAACGGAGTGCACGGAACTCCCGCTGACGTGATCGCTTTGTGGAATCTCGCCCGGTCGGCAATGCGCCCCAGCAACAGATAATTCGTGTGAACCGCGGCCTGCTCTGGCACATGCTGCCATTCAATTCGGGCGTTCGCTCCGACCACCTCCTTCACGATTTCCGCATTGCGCGCGCGCCGGTGGTTCTGTTCCATCACTCGCCCCAACTGCGGTAGCAACACTGCCGCCTGAAACGCCGTCATTCGATAATTCGTGCCCAACGTGTAATGCTCGAACCATCCCCCGTTTTTCCGCCGGCCCTGGTTGCCGATTGCCCAAATCCGCTCGGCAAGCTCTGAATCGTTGGTCGTAACAATCCCGCCTTCCCCTGAAGTCATCACTTTCGAATTTTGAAAGCTAAAGCTGCCCGCCACGCCGATGCTGCCCGCACTGCGGCCATTCCACTCCGAGCCGTGCGCGTGCGCCGCATCCTCAATCACCGGAAAACCGAACTCTTCCAGCCCCGCCGTATCCATCATCGGGCCACCGAAGTGCACCGCGATAATCGCGCGAGTTTCGGGTGAGATCGCCTGACGGGCGCGGTCCTTGTCCATGTTGAACGTCGCGTGCTCGATGTCCACAAACACGGGCGTTGCGCCCACGCGCGATACCGCGGTCGCTGTCGATACAAAGGAGATTGCGGGGACAATCACCTCATCGCCCGCGCCTATCCCGAGCGCCTCCAGAATCATTTCCAGCGTGACGGTGCCGTTAATCGCGGTCACGCCATGCCGGCATTGAACGAAGGCGGAGAACTCGCTCTCAAAGCGCGCCACCATGTCGTGAAAGCCGCCCCACCTATCGCTTGCCAGGACTTCGCGGAGCAGATCGAGCTCCTGCTCTCCCGCTTCAGGCCACTTCGGAATCTTCATCGCCGCAGGTGCGGATTCAACCGCTTCTCGCGACCGATCGTCGTGTTCATTCCATGACCGGCAATCACCACCGTCTCTTCCGGAAGCGTCATCAACTTCGCCTCGATCGATTGCAGAATCTGCTTCCCATCTCCACCTGGCAGATCCGTTCTCCCAATGCTGTCGCGAAACAACGTGTCGCCCGCAAACAGCTTTCCTTCACCCGGCACCCACAAGCTGATGCTGCCCTGCGTATGGCCCGGTGTTTCCAGAACGTGGCATACGGTCGCCCCGATCGTCAACGTGTCGCCTTCCTTTGCCAGGACATCCACGTCCGTCACTTCCGGTGTTTCCATGCCCAGCCACGCGGCCTGCACATCCATTCGTTCACTCAACTCTTTATCGTTCGCATTCATATAAACCGGCGCGCCTGTGGCCACTTTCAGTTTCTGCGCGCCGCCGATGTGATCGATATGCGCGTGCGTAATCACAATCGCCTTCGCTTTCAGGTTGTGCTTTTTGAGCACGGCCAGAACATCGGCAATGTCATCGCCCGGGTCAACTACAATGGCCTCTCCCGAACCTTCATCACCGAAGACGGAACAGTTGCAACGCAGCATGCCAACAGGCAGAATTTCGTGAATCATGTCCGATAATCAAGTATAGTGATCGACGAAAATACTGTTCTTCTGGATCTTTCGGCCCACGGCAGAATCCGTGTCACCGGTGAGGACCGCGCCCGCCTCATCCACGCCCTTTGCACCAACCATATTCAGCAACTGCAACCCGGCCAGGGCGCTTACGCGTTTTTCCTGACCGCGCAGGGACGCATTCTTGCCGACGCTCACATCCTCTGCTTTGAAGATGCGCTACTGCTCGATCTGGAGCCTGAAACACGCGAGATAATCTGGAAGCACATCGATCACTACATCATCGCGGACGATGTCACGCTCGAAGACGAAACAGACCGGACGTTCTGCTTCGGAATCGAAGGCGCGGGCGCCGCGGAGTTCCTCAGCCGACTTGGCGTTTCTGCGTTGCCTCACCGCGAAGAGAATCTATCGTGGGACCAGATGACAGTGGCTGCCATCAGCGCCTCCGGAGCGGGAGGTTATCGAATCTACGGGCCGAACACCCGCAAAGAGGAGCTCCGGCAACGGTTGCTGGGCGCAGGCGCGCACGCAGCCGACCTTCACGCACTCCGTTTGCAATTTTTCCAGCCTCGCTATGGTGAGGATATTACCGAGAAGACGCTAGCGCAGGAAACCTCATTGCCCCACGCGCTGCACTTTTCTAAAGGCTGTTACCTGGGTCAGGAAATTGTGGAACGCATCCGCTCACGCACCCACGTGAACCGGATGTTGACCGGCCTCCACTTCGCATCCGAAGCCGCGCCAGCACCCGGCACTCCCGTCATGGCAGGCGATGCCGAAATCGGGAAAATCACTTCGTCCCACGAAAACACTGCCATCGCGCTGATTCGCGTGGAGCACATGAAGCCCGGAACAGAGCTCACTGCCGAAGGCCGTAAAGCTATTACGCGGCCAATTGCCGCAGAGCGGTAAGCACGCTCGCGTTCACGTGCAGGTTGCCGTTCGCCCCCGTCCCCAGTTGAATATTCGGCTTGTTCCGCCCG
>JBBROT010000376.1:0-3995 GCA_038229155.1 Bryobacterales bacterium
CCCGGCCGGCCTGATCACGCAGGCTTTGATGACGCACACATCCGTCAAAGTCATCGGTATCTGCGACACGCCGGCCGAATTGTTTCACCGCACCGCCTGGTCCTTGGGCCTGCCATTCGAAGACATGGAGTTTCACTACTCCGGACTGAATCACCTCGGGTGGGTGCACCGTGTTCTGTTACGCGGCGAGGATATTACTGAAAATCTGCTGACGAACCACGATGCGCTCGTCAAAATTTATCCGGCTCCCTTGTTCGATCCGGACATGATCCGCACGCTCGGGCTCATCCCCAGCGAATACCTGTTCTTCATGTACGGCAAAAGCCGCGCCTACGAGAATCAGCGAGCCGCTGGCGCCAGCCGTGGTGAGGAAATTCGCAAGATGAACATCACGCTTTACAAGCAACTGACCAGCGAAGCGTCAGCGGGCCGAGTGGTGGAAGCGATTCAGGTATACAAGGATTACTTGAACCAGCGCAACGCCAGTTACCTGCAACTGGAAGCGCGCGCCGGGTCCGCGTTCACCGAGACCAAGCACGATTGGAATCCGTTCGAAGGGGCTACGGGCTATCATAAGATCGCCATCGACGTAATGACCGCGCTCTGCAGTGACACACCCAAACAAGTTGTGGTGAATGTGAGAAATCACGGAGCCATTGAAGATGTCCAGCCCAGCGATGTCGTCGAGGTGCCTTGCCTCATCGATAAGGATGGACCTGAACCACAAAATATGGGACCCCTGCCCGACTCCGTCCGCGGCCTAACCCTGTCGGTGAAAGCTTACGAGCGGATGGCGGTTCGCGCCGCCGTCGAGCACTCTCTCGACCTGGCAAAACTCTCGTTGATGGTGAATCCGATTATCGGTGAATGGGTGCCTGCCTGTAACGTGCTTCAAGCTCTGGTCGAAGCCGACCCCGAGCATCTGGGTTATTTGAAGTAGTTATTTGAGGTAATTCCGCCACCCGCCAAATTGAGTGATCTCAGTTGCGTCTACAATTGCCCAGCCCTCACAGACGAACGACTTGACTCTGCGCCCGCTGGCCAGCGTGCCGGTCCCAATAGCGAGCGGACCCGGAACCGCGGCAACAAATCTACCGAATGTCGCTTCAGGCACAGCCCAAACTTCCACCTCAATCGCCGCTCCGCCTGACGGATCGAAGACCAAGCCAGGCTTCGGCGGCACGGTGCCGCTGAGAGCATAGAGCCGGTAATTGGAGGATGTGTGCGTCGCCTCGATCAACAGTGCGCCCGCCGATGTCAGTTGATGATTGAGCGGCTGCCCCGTCAGATGGGCCCCGCAAACCGCGAGCGGCACATAGCCTGCCGGGCAGTACGGATGGTCGTTCGCGGCAGTGCTCAACAGAGCTTCATCCGACCAGGCCGGGCCAATCAACGTCACGCCGAATGGGATGCCGTTGGACCGCATACCAGCCGGAACCGCCAGCCCCGCCAGGTCAAGCAAGTTCACGAAGTTGGTGTAATAGCCAAGGTTCGTGTTTAGAGCGATCGGCTCATCGGCAACCTGGTCGTGCGTATAAGCAGCCCCCGCCGTGGGCAGCAGCATGAAGTCCATGCGGCTCCATTCGCGATCGGCGGCGCGAGCCAGTTCGCCTAGTTTATACATCGCTTCGAACGTATCCACGGCCGTAATCGATTTCGCTCCCAGGATGATTTTGGCCGTGACCGGATGCAGCGCCTCCGGATGCCGTTCGGCAAATTCGCGAATGGCGGCAAGCCGCTCTGCCACCCACGGGCCGGCATAGAGCAATCGCGCCGCGTCGCGAAATGGCGTGAAGTCAAACTCCACGCGTATTCCGCCCAAGCCCTCAAACCGGGCGACCGCCTCCTGGTACAGCCCGGGCGCGGATTCGTCGCCGAAGAACTCCAGCATCTCGCTCTGAGGAACGCCGAAGCGAAACCCGGTCGAGGGCCAGGCTCTGCGCTGCTTCTTGTCCTTCTCGCGTGCAACCGCGAGAACCCGCGCAGCCGTTACGCAATCGGCCGCAAAGATCGACACACAATCCAGCGTGCGGCACGCCGGCACCACTCCCGCAGTGTCGATCACGCCGCGGGTGGGCTTCAATCCCACGATGTTATTAAACGACGCGGGGATTCGTCCCGAGCCCGCCGTGTCCGTGCCCAGCCCAAAGTCCACCAGCCCCGCCGCCACCGCCACCGCCGATCCGGAACTGGACCCCCCCGAAATGTAGCGTTCATCGAACACGCTCGAACACGCGCCATAAGGAGAGCGCGTCCCCACCAGGCCGGTTGCAAACTGATCCAGGTTGGTCTTCCCGATCGGTATTGCCCCGGCTTCCATCAAATGCTCGACCACCAACGCGGACTTGGATGGAACGTACTGATACTCCGGACACCCGGCCGTGGTGGGAACGCCCGCGACGTCGATGTTGTCTTTGACCGCGAAAGTCATCCCGTACAAAGGAAGCTTCGCGTCGCCTTCACTCAGCGCTGCCGCGCGTGCCAGGCTTACCTCTTCCGGGATAAGGTGAATCCAGACAGGCCGCTCGCCCAACTGCTGAATGCGCCGGTATGCCTCGCGTATTTTACCTTCCAGGCTCATCGTGCATGAGCAGCGGCGGGCGCTTCGTGATGGCCGGCCATTTGGCGGCCTATCTGAGCGATGTCCGCCTCTGCGGGTGTAGTCTCAAGCACCAGTTTACCCTCGCTGATGACGAAGATCCGATCGGCGAGCGCCAGCAGTTCATCGAGATCCTCGCTAATCAACAAGACCGCCGCGCCCTGATTACGAGCCTCGATCAATCGGTCGTGAATGAAGTTCACGGCTTTGAAATCTAGACCGAAGCATGGGTTCGCCGCGACCAGCACCCGCACTTCACCACTCGACAACTCACGCGCCAGAATGGTCCGTTGCACGTTGCCACCCGAGAGATCGCCTACCGGCAGATCCGGATCCGGCGGGCGTATCGAGAACTTCTGAATCATCTCGCGGCCGAACTCGGTGATCGCCTTGCGATTGAGCAGAAAACCGGCCCGTTGAAACGGCTTCCTGTCGAACAGCCGAAACGCGATATTCTCGGCGATGCTCATGGCCGGCGCCGATGCGTTACGCAGAGGCTCTTCCGGCAGCGTGAAGAAACGATGTTTGCGAAGCATCGCGCGGGTGGGCAAATGCCGCTCGCCTGCAACCGTGATGCGGCCCGATGTAATCGCCCGCTGGCCACCGATGGCTTCCACCAGTTCACGTTGGCCGTTTCCGGAAACCCCGGCTATGCCGACGATCTCTCCCGCCTTCACCGTGAGGTCCACGCCGTGTACCGCTTCCAGTCCGTTGTCACCCGCGGTGCGCAGCGCCTCCAAACGCAGCAACGGTCCGCCGCTCTTGGCATCGGTCTTCTGTACCGAGACCTTGCCCGCCTGTGTTTCGCCCATCATCAACGTGGCCATTCGTTCAGTGCCAAGTTCCGCGGTAAGACCCGACCCAGCCACCTTGCCGCGTCGCAGCACGGTGACGGAGTCGCAGAATGCCAGCACCTCGCGAAATTTGTGCGTGATCAGCAAAACGCTCAACTCGGCGCGCTTGGATAGGTCGCGCAGAAATCCCAATACTTCGTCAGCCTCCTGTGGCGTCAGTACCGAAGTCGGTTCATCCAGAATCAGGATGCGTGTCTCGAGATACAGCTCCTTCAGGATCTCGACCTTTTGTTTCTGACCCGCCGCAAGCGTATTGATACGGCTATCCAGATCCACCTGGAACGGCGCTCTCTTCAGAAACTCGCGCAAACGCGCCATCTCTGCTTTCCAATCGATTACCAGCGGCAGATCCGGCCGTGCCAGAACCAGATTCTCCGCTACGGTCATGGATGGAATCAGGGTGAAGTGCTGGAAGACCATACCGATTCCGTGACGGCGCGCTTCCTGTGGCGATCCCGTGCGCAGCGGCGAGCCGTCAATTCGAATCTCTCCCGCATCGGGCGAGTAAAAGCCCATCAGGCACTTCACCAGCGTGCTCTTCC
>JBBROT010000377.1:0-3972 GCA_038229155.1 Bryobacterales bacterium
ACTGAGGGCCGGCATGGCGATGTAATAGCTTTCGCCCAGCGTGCGGCCGCTGAAATAAGCGGGGAAGAGGTAATCCGGGCGGGCGATCAGTTCGAGGTACGGCTCATAGACATGGCCGGACGCGCCGGTCGCGCCGCCCTGCACCATATCGGCCGTCAAGGTCTGCGGCGAATTCGCAAACCAGGTGGACGGCGCATCCTTCCAGGAACCGATGTTCCAGGAATCGGCTGGCTTGACGAAGGTGCGCGCGTTGGTGGAAACATACTCCGAGGTGAGGGCACCGGGCAAAAATTCGAAGCCAAGATCGCGGCGATGCCGGTCGGGATCGTTCGAGCCCCAGGAGGCGTAGCCGATCACATTCTTCTGGTTGTAAAGGACCTTGGCCGTATCCTCCAGCAGCACGCGTTCGGGTGGAAGAGCGCGCGCGGCGGAACGAAGCCACGCATTGCCGTTCGCGTTGTTGTCGGCGCGCGCATCGAGCACCAGCATTCCGGTGTTCTTTGCGGCGAGCGAACGATCGATCAGGCCCTGGACATCTTCAAAGGAGTACCCGGCCAAGCGCGTCACCAGGTACATGGGGAACCGGGGGTGCTGAAAAGCCTGCGACACCTGCATGAAATATGGATTCTTTAGCGCGCCCTTCACGGGCCAATCGAGGCCATGCGAGCGGCCGTAGAGTGCGGCCAATTCGGAATCCACGGAGGAGGCTTCGGACTGCATTTCCGCCATGGTGCCCTGGATCTTCAGCGGCACGCCCAGGGTGGTGACGATGTACAGAATTTTGTCGGTGAGTTGGTTCTTCTTGAGGAAAGTGCTAATCGGCTTCTGTATGTTTTGATCGAAAGAATCGCGGGAGATTTCCTCATCGGGCGGCATGTTCAGCTTGCACACCTGGGTCAGCGGCACTTCGCGCTTCTTGATGTAGTAATCCCCGATACGCCGGCTAACGGAGGAGCGCTGGTTCACCACCAGCAGAACGTCAGCGCCGGAATGGCCGAAGGAGGGAACCGCCAGAAGCGTGAGCGCGCCGAAGATGGGCGCAAGACGCCTACCGCCAAATTGCATACTGCTACAATACCCCTAACTGTGATTCGGCACGGCGGTCATGGATTTCGATCAATTACACACATTTCTCGAAATCGTCCGGTTGAAGAGCTTCTCGAAAGCGGCACAGACCTGCTTTCGGACTCAACCGGCGATTAGCGCTCAAGTACGCCAACTGGAGCAGGAACTCAAGACAGACCTGTTCGAGCGGTTCGGCAGCCGGATTTCGCTCACGATTGCAGGGAAAATTTTTGCCGAGTATGCCGAACAGATTTTGGATCTTCGCAGGCGCGCGCAGGATTCGCTGCATGAACTGGAACTGGTGCCGCGCGGCGAACTGGTTATCGCGGCCAACGAAGCCACCTGTATCTATGTTCTGCCGCACGTGTTTTCCGAATACAAGAAGCAGTTTCCGGCAGTGCAGTTGCAGGTGAACCGGTCCTTCGGGGGCCGCGTGGTGGAAGGCGTGATGGAGAACGTGGCGGATTTCGGCCTGACGCAACTGCCCATTCCCGAAAAGCGCGTGCAGGTGGTGGACATTTATCGCGATGAGATTCGCGCTATTTTGCCGGCAGGGCATCCGCTGGAAAAGCTGTCCGCCATCACCTGTGAGCAGGTGGCCGATTATCCGCTGCTGCTGCCGAAATCCGGAACCACGCGCAGCCGGTTGGACCGTTGGTTCGAGGCCGTGGAAGACCGGATGAATGTCTCGATGGAACTCGATTCCACTGAGATGATGAAGCGTTTTGTGATGGCTGGTTTGGGCATTTCATTTCTGGCGGTTTCGAATTGCAAAGAGGAAGTGGCGGCGGGAAAGATTCGTGCTCTGCCGCTTTCGCCGGAGCCCATGTTCCGGAATTTGGGTTTGATTTACCGGAAAGATAAAGCGCTTTCGAAAGCGGCGATGGGCTTTATACATGTGATACTGGAACATTTCGGTGAACGCGAACCGGCAGTGGTGAACAAGGCGCAGGCCGGGAAGAATTAGGCGATCAACCGATGGACTGCCCTTATTGCCAGATCGCTTACGACCCCGAGCGTTGGGAGCAGTGCCCGCATTGCGGCGAGGAGACCGAGTCCGGCGACGTGCTGGAAATATCCGGAGTGCTGCGGACATCGACAATCCTGATTGCGGCGGGCAAGGGCGGAGCGGAGGTGTATCGGTCCGTGGAGGAAGTGCCGGAACTGCTGCGCCGCAAATTGGTGGAGTGCACGAACGGCCAGAACTCCGGGACCATTTACATTGCGGATCAGCGTGGGCGGGAGCAGATCGCTCTCGCGATTCATAATCTGCCGGGCACGGCGGCGGCACCGGTGTTAGACAGGTTTTCGGCGGCGCTGGTGCCTTCCGCGGCAGCGCGTGCTCCTAAGGCAAGGTTGCCACTTTCGGCGTTATGGATCGCGTTAATGATTCTTGCGTCGGCCAGCGCCGTGGTATGGCTTGCGGGTGGCCGCGCATGGTAACGGAGCAGGTGGCTACGGGGATGGTGGTGGCGGCGACGGTGCTGGGTCAGAAGCCGTTTCACTTTGAGACGGTGGTGAGCGAATGGGACGGCGGGCCGCTTGTGTTCCAATCGCCAAACCAGATTGTCATGCTAGCTCCCGTGAAGTTGCAAACCGGACAGCGCCTGTGGCTGGGCGAAGTGGTGGAGTGCCGCCCGGAAGGCGATGGATGGCGCACCACACTGCGCGTGCGGCATGCGCTGAATCATCTGCCGGAATTGTTGAAACTAGCGGCTCGTTTCGAATAGCCTGCGTTTCGCTATCCTGAACCTTATGTCCAAAAGGGCGATGGTGTTTGGCGGTTCCGGGCAATTGGGGCAGGAACTGGTACGGGATCTGGAAAGCCGCGGATACGAAGTGAAAGGCTATGAACGCGTGGCGCTCGATATCACGGATGCGGCGCAGACCGAGCGCGTAGTGGCGGAGTTCGACCCCGCCGTGGTCTTCAATGCCGCAGCGTACAACCAAGTGGACGTGGCCGAACGAGAGCCGGCTGCGGCTTTTCAGGCCAACGCTCTTGGCGTCCGCAATGTGGCGCTGGCTTGCCGCCAGGCCGATGCGCGGCTGGTTCACTTCTCAACGGATTATGTTTTCGATGGCACGCTGGGCCGCCCCTATGAGGAAACAGATGCGACGCATCCCACCGGCGCTTATGCGGTCTCTAAACTAGCCGGTGAGTTATATGCGCAGGCTTATTTAGATAAGCCGTTGATTGTGCGCACATCGGGTGTGTTCGGGCCGCAGGGGCTGCGCACCAATCGCGGAAACTTTCTGGAAGTGATGCTGCGCCTTGCCGCGGGAGGGCAACCCATCCGCGTGGTGGAAGACCATGTGGCGTCACCTACATACGCGCCATGGCTTGCCGCGAAGACCGTCGACCTGGTGGAACAAGGGCAGGGCGGCGTGTTCCATCTTGGCGGCGGGACGCCTATATCGTGGTTCAAGTATGCGGCACTGATTTTTGAAAAGGCTGGTTTGAAACCCGAATTGCAACCCACCAATGAACGCGAATACCGCACCGCCGCGCGGCGTCCGAAATTTTCCGCGCTGGCCAATAAGCGCCTGGAAGAGACGGGCATCGCGCCCATGCCGCCGCTGGCCGACGCCATCGCCGATTATTTGCAACAGCGCTCCGCTCTGCTCGCCGATTCCCGGCAGGATTTGAACTAATGCCTGAACTTCGCAAAGACCCCGTCACCGAACGGTGGGTCATTATCGCTACGGATCGCGCGCGGCGGCCTACCGATTTCAGCCGCGAACACGCCGCGCCTTTTACGAACCGCTTCTGCCCTTTCTGCCCGGGCAATGAAACGAAAACGGTGCCGGAAGTTTACTCCTCGCGCGAGGGCGCGGACTGGCAGGTTCGCGTGGTGCCCAACAAATTTCCCGTGCTGGGAATTGAAGGCTCTCATGACCGCGATGCCG
>JBBROT010000378.1:0-3957 GCA_038229155.1 Bryobacterales bacterium
GATCCGCTTCCGGGCGGTTCCATCGTCATCCTGGCCGCCGGGCGGAAAGTGCAAGCAGAGTCGCACGGGCTCTATCGCGTAGGTGCCCGGGCGACATCAGGCCGCCCCGACGAGTTGGATCGGTGGGCAGAGAAGCGGCAGAAGGCGATTGCCGCCGCGAACCTTGCTAGAGTCCGGCTGCCGCGCGGGCACCGGCGGGAACGCGCGCAAGCCGGCCCCATCGTCTCGCTGCCCGCTCCCGCCGGAGCCAGGTAACGCGAGTGCGGAATCAACGCTCTCCCACCGCTCGCCTGCTGGCCGGCTTGCTGGTCACCCTGTCCGCGGTGGCTGTTTATTCGGGCTACACCATTGCGCAGATGCGTGCGCTTCGCGAGTTGCAGGCGGAGACCATCGATCGCAATCGCACCGATTCCCTGCTGCTGCTGCGCATCCAAAACGGGCTCAACTCTCTGGGGCTGGGCATGCGCGACATGCTTGACCGGAGCGAACCCTATCCCCTTACCGCGTGGAGGCCGCAGTTCTCGCGCATCCGCACGGATCTCGAAGATGCCATGTCGCGCGAAGCCAAGTACTCTCCCACGGAACGCTCCGCGCAGCAGCGCCAGTATCTTGCAAATTCGTTTGAAGAATTCTGGCGCGCTCTGGACCGCATCTTCGTGCTTGCCGGTTCGAACCAGGAAGCAGAAGCACGCGCCCAAATGCAGATCTCATTGCAGGCGCGGCAGGCGGCGCTCACCACGGCGGTGGCGCGCTTCCTGGTGCATAACAATGAAAGTGAACAGCAGATGGCCGCGAAGACGCGGGCGCTGTATGCGGGCGTGGAGCGCAATGTTTATATTTTTATGACCGCCATGCTCACGCTGATTGCGCTCACCAGCTTGTATTTGGTGCAGGGCAATCGCAAGCTGTTCCGGCAGGTGGCGGAACTTTCTGAGCGCCGCGGCGAGTTGGCTCAACAACTCATCTCCATGCAGGAAA
This sequence comes from Bryobacterales bacterium, assembly GCA_038229155.1. GTDB lineage: Bacteria > Acidobacteriota > Terriglobia > Bryobacterales > Bryobacteraceae > JALYXI01. The sequence goes on from JBBROT010000378.1 coordinate 979, forward strand.
ATACGTTCCGTTCCATTTCGCGCGAGTTGCACGATGAGTTCGGGCAAATCCTGACGGCTATCGGCGCAATGCTGCGGCGCGCCCACAGGCAGGCTTCCGGTGAAGGTTCACCGCTTCTGGAGCAACTGACCGAGGTTCGCGAGATTGTACAATCGACGCTTGAGAAAGTGCGGTCGCTCTCGCACGCGCTGCATCCCGTTGTGCTGGACGAAACGGGCCTTGAAAACGCTGTGGATGCCTACCTTCCTACGTTTCAAAAACAAACCGGCATCGTGGTTCACTATCGAAAAGAGGGTGCAAGCCGCGATTTGAACCAGGGGCTTTCCATTCACCTTTACCGTGTGATGCAGGAGGCGCTGAATAATGTCGCGCGCCATTCCGGTTCGAAGGCCGCGAGCGTAAAACTGCAGTTTCGCGAATTGGATGTGGTGCTGGAAATTGAAGATGAAGGCGTTGGGTTTCGCGAAACGAAAAAGCATGGCATGGGGTTGATCTCCATGCGCGAAAGGGTGGGTCTGGTGAACGGCCGCATTGAATTTGTTGCCAAGGAAAACGGTGGCGCGCTGGTGCGTGTTACCGCGCCTCTTGCTTCGCCCAAAGCGGCTGAAGGAGCGCATGCCATTGTCTAAAATCACCGTTCTGTTGGTGGACGATCACGGCCTGGTCCGCCGCGGATTCCGGCGCATGCTGGAAGATGAAAGCGACATTGAAGTTGTGGGCGAGGCAAGCGATGGAAATGACGCGGTGGACATGGCCGCCAAACTACGGCCCGCCGTGGTGGTGATGGATTTCGCGCTTCCCAGCATGAATGGCGCGGTCGCCACTCGCATCATTCTTAAGAACAACCCGCAAACCTGCATCCTGGTCTTGAGCATGCACGCCGAAACCAGTTATGTGCGCACTTGTGTGGACGCGGGCGCGCGCGGCTACTTGTTGAAGAACGCGATGGATCTGGAACTGGTGGATGCGGTGCGGCGTATCGCGGCGGGCGAGCGCGTGCTGGACCCCAGGCTGGGCGGATGGCCTGTGCCCGATGCGGGCACGGCCACTCTTTCCACGCGAGAGTTGGAAGTGTTGCAGCTGATTGTTCACGGTAAATCGAACAAGGAAATTGCCGCCGTGCTGGGCTTGAGTGTGAACACGGTCAGCGTGCATCGCGCCAACATCATGCAAACTTTGGGCATGCACAATACGGCGGAATTGGTGGTGCACGCCATTCGCGCAGGCCTCGTGAGTATCGCTTGATCACGCGCAGAGACCTGCTGGCCGGCGCGCTGCCTGCCCTTGCCGGAGCAGTGGAACCTTCGTTTCGTCTGACCGATATCACCGCCGCTTCGGGAATCGATTTTCTCCACAACAGCGGTGCCTTCGGCGATAAACGTCTCCCCGAAACCATGGGGCCCGGCTGCGCGTTTCTCGATTACGATGGCGATGGTTGGCTGGACATTTTACTGGTAAACGGCATGGATTGGGTGGGGCACAAGCGGCGCCGCACCACTCCGCGGCTCTACCGGAACAATCGCGATGGAACGTTCACCGATGTTACGCGCGCCGCCGGTCTGGATGTGGAACTCTACGGCATGGGCGTAGCCGTCGCGGATTTCAACAATGACGGCTTCCCCGATATTTTGATCACGGCTGTGGGCCAGAATCGTCTCTTCCAGAACACCGGCAAGGGTCACTTCATCGACGTGACGCAGAAGGCCGGTTTGGGCGGCCGCCAAGCCTTCAGCACTTCCGCCACGTGGTTCGATTACGATCGCGATGGATTTTTAGATCTTTTTATCTGCAATTACGTGAAGTGGTCTCCCGAGCATGATGTCTCCTGTAGCGTGGATGGAAAGAGCAAGTCGTACTGCACGCCCGAGGCATATCGCGGTTCCACCTGTTGGCTGTTCCGCAACCGCGGCAATGGGACCTTCGAAGATGTGACAGCCAAGAGCGGCATCTTCGACACCACGTCGAAATCGCTCGGCGTCGCGCTGCTCGATTACGACCGGGACGGCTGGCCCGACCTGCTGGTCACTAACGATACGCAGCCGAACAAGCTGTGCCGCAATCGCCGCGATGGCACGTTCGAAGACATTGGCGTGCGGGCGGGTGTCGCCTTCAGCGAGGACGGCAAAGCGCGCGCGGGCATGGGCATCGATGTCGCCGATTTCGATAATTCCGGCGCGCCCGGCATCGCCATCACCAATTTCGATAATGAGATGATCTCTCTGTACCGGCCCAACGGCGCGGGCGGCTACACCGATGTGGCAGTGAAGGCGGGCGTCGGGCGCGCTTCGCAGAACAGCCTGGGCTTCGGCTGCGCGTTCCTCGATGTGAATCTGGACGGCTGGCTGGACCTGCTCGCCGTCAACGGGCACATCGATGAGGCGGTTCGCAACGTCAATCACAACCACGGCTATGCGCAAGCTCCGCATCTGTTCCTGAACGACGGTAAAGGCCGGTTTCGCGATTCCGCCGTGGATGCCGGAAAGGCCTTTGCCGCGCCGAAAGTAGCGCGCGGTTTGGCGCTAGGCGATTTTGATCGCGATGGCGATGTAGATATTCTGATCACCACCAATCAAGGACCGGCGCATCTCTATCGCAACGATGCCGCACACGGCAACAAGTCGCTACGGATGCGTTTGGTGGGTACTAAATCGAATCGCGACGCCATAGGTGCCGTGGTGCGCTTGACTACCCCCGATGGCACGCAAATGCGCGTGGTGAAAACCGGATCAAGTTACCTTTCGCAATCGGAGTTGACGCTTACGTTTGGGTTGGGGCCTCGCACGCAAGCGGACCGCTGTGTTGTGGAATGGCCAAGTGGCGTGACGCAGGAATTTCGCGCATTGAAAGCCGGACAGTACGAATGCGTGGAAGGACAAAACCCGCTCAGAAAGTAAACGCGATGGCCATGTTCACGTGGTCGCCTTTTTCATCCGCCGCCGCCTGATTGCGGAAGTTAGTGAGGAACCGCTTCCACTCCCA
>JBBROT010000379.1:0-3948 GCA_038229155.1 Bryobacterales bacterium
GCTTGCGCGCGCTCGCGGGCTTCGGCGAGAGTCGCGGTGTCCTTCAGCAGGTCGGCGATTTTCAGCTCCGGCATTCCGGACTGCTGCGTTCCGAAAAATTGGCCCGGGCCGCGCAATGCGAAATCGGCCTCGGCTATTTCGAATCCGTCGCGTTTCAGTTCGGGCCGATTGCGGCCACAGGGCCTGATCAAGGGTATGAAGCCACGTTCGAAGTGGTGGAGGTGCCCAGCGTTTACGAAGTGGATTTCGAGAACCTGGCTGTATCGACGCCGGAGATTGAAGCGGCCATGAAGGCGTCGAATATTTTCTATGGTCCGAAGGTTCCGGGCACGCAGGTGGTGCTGAGTTTTTATACGCGGCAGATTGAACAGTTCCTCGCCTCGCGCAATCATCCGCAGCGCGTTGTGGGAGAGCTGGTGCAATCCGGCAAGAACGATTACAAGATTCTGTTCCGTTCCGCGGAAGCCCTGCCGCCCGTCGCGCATGTGACGTTCACGGGAAACAAATCCGTCGCCTCTATCATTTTGCAGAACGCGATCAATGATGTGGCATTCGGTTCGCCTTTCAGCAAAGAGCACTTCCGGCTGCTGCTGGAAAATCAGGTGCGCCCGCTTTATGAAGCGAAGGGGATGATTCGCGTGGCGTTCCCCTTGTTCACCACGGAACCCGCGCCGAAAGTGAAGGGCGTGCTGGTTCATGTGACCGTGGAAGAAGGGCCGGTCTATAACCTGAGCAAGATTTCACTCGCCGGCGCGGACCCCGATTACGAGGAGTACATCAAGATCAAAACCGGCGGCGTGGCCAACTTCGATCAGATCAACGATGCGATGGCGAGCGTGAAAAATCAGATGAAGCGCAACGGCTATCTGGAAGTGCAAGGGACGCTGGAGCGCCAGATCGACGACAAGGCCAAGACGGTTGAAGTGGTGGCGCAGATGGTGCCCGGGCCGCAGTTCATGATGGGCAAGTTGACCATCGAAGGCCTGGACCTGAACAGCGAACCGGTGGTGCGCAAGATGTGGATTGTGGATGAGGGCAAGCCGTTCAACGCGCTCTATCCGGAGTATTTTCTGAGGAGAATCCGGGAAGACGGGCTGTTCGATGGGCTGGGGTCCACCAAGCCGGTGATTGCGCGCAACGACCAGACTCATGTGGTGGATGTGACGCTGCTGTTCGGCAGCAGCCCCAAGCCGAAGCCGAAACGGCGGCCGGGCATTATGGACGAACAGCCGCCGCTCGATTCCACCAAGCCGGAACCTCCGCCGCTGAATTAGCGATCAGGCGGGATCCAGCGTGCTCTGGCTTCGTGGCTTTTCAACACATCGAAGCTGTAGTATTCGCAAAAGATATCTCGGCGCGAAGCGAAACGTTCCACAATGGCGCGGGCCGCGGCGGCTCGGGGAAGGCTGCGATCAAGCGCATCATCTATCAGCGTCAGCCAAAAAACGGTCAGCGTTTCGTGATAGCCGGCGTCTTCGGTGTTCTGGCCGCCTTGCGCTTCGTTATAGGCGCGAATGCGGTCGCGGGCCCGGTCTGTGGCCGCTTCCATGGGCATGGCGTAGAGATAGCAGGCGGCCAGGGCCAAGTGTTCGGCGTGCTTCCACTGCGCAGCGGGGTAGGTGCCATTTTCAAACGCGATCAGGAAACGCGTGAGCGCCTCTTCGCTTTCCAGATAATTCACTGTTTGAATCTCCAGAGAATTTGCCGGAGCATGCCGAGCAGCAGCGGGGCATCGCGGTTCGCGAAATTGGCACGGCGCAGGAAGCGTCTGACCTTGCGTTCCAGCGAATCGGCGACGATGCGGTTGGTGTAGCCGCTTTCGCGCAGCACTTGCAGCAGCATGACCGTAAGCTGTTCGGCGTCGGCGCCGAGCATGGGCTTGGTATGCGGCGGCAGCGGTGCGGGAAGATTTTCGCGCACCACTTCATGCAGGCAGACGGCGACGGCCTGGCCCAGATTCATGGACGGCGTTTCCGGCGAAGTGGCGATGTGCGTGAGCCAGTGGCAATGGCTCATTTCATCATTGGTGAGCCCGAACTTTTCCGAGCCGAAGAGAAGCGCGACGGGGCCTGAGAGGGCGGCATCGCGAAGAGCGGGGCCGGCTTGTTCAATGGGACGCAGCGGGTGCTGCAACTCACGATGCCCTACCGCTGTCGTGCCGACAACGAGCCCGCAATCCGCCACCGCTTCGGCGATGTTCGCGAAGACCACGGCATCGCGCAAAACTTGCGCGCCACCCACGGCGGAGACTGCTTCACGGAAGGCGAGATCGAACGGGTCGACTAATCGCAATCCGCCGCAGCCAAAGTTGCTGACGGCGCGCGCGGCGGCTCCTATGTTCAGCGGGTTGCGCGGCTGGCACAGCACCACGTGCACATGGGAGCGGAAGGCGGTCACGCTACTGGCCACAGCGCGCGCCCGTGAACGGCAGGGTGCAGGCGAACTGAACCTTGCCAGTGCGGTCATGCGCTTCCACGCGCCATGTGTCCGCTTCCGCCGTCAGCGTGGTGAAACCGAAATCCTGAAGGCCGCGAAAATCCTGAATGGACGCGCGCTTCACGCTGGCGGACTTGGCGTCGTACTTCAGCTTGGGCGCGAGTTTGGTGCCGCTGTTGCCGATCACCAATTGCGTGGCATGGCCGGACGCGGCGGAAAAGCCGATCATTTCGAACACGTGCGTGTGGCCGGCGAGGAGCAGTTCCACGCCTTGCGGGCGGGCGCGGTCCCAAGCGGCTTCGAGGACCGCGTTCAACACCTGGACGCCATCGCCGCCACTCTTCACTGACCATGCGGGCCGGTGGGAAAGCATCCAGGCATCTTTCAAATTCCAGCCGGAGATGGCGCGGAACTGGGCGGTGAACTTCTCCACTTCGATTGCGAACTGTGTGTCGCAGGCGGCGTCATTCGCGCGGCAGGCGGCGTCGGTGGCGGTGGAATCGTCCACTACCACCAGCGGCAGTTTGCCCGCCTGGACAAGATAGGGTTCAGTGAAAGGGGAGCAGGCTGAGGCGGGCCGGGGCTCCAGCAGGCTGAACCAACCATCGCCTGCGCGGCCGCAGCTTTCATGATTGCCGCGCACCACCACCCAGGGGGCGGCTTGCAGAAGGGCGCGTGCGGGCTCCAGACAATCGGCCTCCCATGTTTCGAAGTTGTCGCCCGCGGGGCCGCCGGGGCAATCTTTCACGCCCGCGCAGTTCTTTTCGCGATAGAGATAATCGCCCACATGGATGACCAGATTGGGTTGCGTGGCAGCGGCTTGAGTGGCCACTTCCTGAAAGGGCCAATCCTTGGGGCTCAAGCAATTTTGCAGGTTCCATGTGGCGGCGCCGGCGGCTTGGGTGGGGTCGTCTGAACCCTTCTTCACGCGGCAGCCGGTGTCGCCGATGATCACCACGCGAGGCGATTCATTGCGCTTCCACTTCGGCAGCGGGAGCGTGCTGCCACCGATCGTCGCGGTGTGAACGGAAGCGGGGATAGCGGTTTCGCAGATGAGCGCGGCGAACGCACCAGTGGGCGTGCGGCGCATCATGCGGTGGCTCACGCCATCGAGCACGATGTTGGGGCAGCGGTCACCGGAAGCTTCGGCATATCGAGCCAGCACCTTGAATCCGCGCGCGCCGGTGGTGGAAGGCGCAAGTTCCACCCACGCGTGGGAAGCGGCAGTGGCGGTTATGGCTATGACGAAGACAAGAGAGAGAAGCCGCCGGTACATCCCCGCCATTATCAGGGTTCACGAATCAGCGTTGCAATGCCGGGCGTGGTGAGCGCTCCCGCGTAGCCCGGCGCGGGGAGGAAACTTTGGACGCGCCAACTTTCAAGGGTCAGCAGATCGCGCACGGTGGAGAATTCCTCATCGGCGCAGGAGACGGTGAAGCTGGAGAGGTCACGCGAGAGGCCATCGCCCAACGCCTTGATATAAGCCTCTTTGCGGGTCCAGCAGCGGAAGAA
>JBBROT010000380.1:0-3946 GCA_038229155.1 Bryobacterales bacterium
AGGCTTCCTCCATCAGCATGCGTCGCGCCGATACCACGTTGGCCTGGTACTTCGGAAGCCACCGATCCGTCAGATGCAGAGCAAACGAGGGGTGCGCCTTTTGAAGTCCGCGCGCGATTTGAGCCGAGGCATCTGTGCAATTGTTCAGCAGAACAATCACCTCATAAAAGCGGTGGGAGAGCGACTGGTTCAACAGCCCTTGCAGGCAGTGTCCCAGGTGCTCTTCTTCATTGCAAACAGGAATCACAACCGACGCACGGCAATGGATGTCCGGCCCAATTGTCAAAAGTTTGTCCATCGCTCAGCGCGATGGCGATTATGCAATCAAAGGTCCGAAAACCCAAGAGCGCAGTTCCCGCCTAAGCCGGCGCTTTTTCGCAATTGATCATCCATGGAATTTCGAAACGGTCCGTGAACATTGCGAAACGCAGCGCCCAGAAAGTTTCCGCAATCGGCATCGCCACATGCCCGCCTTCTGAGAGCGCATGAAAGAGCCGCTCGGCCTCAGCGGGATCGGCCACATTGATATTCACTTGAAGACCTTGGGGCCTCTGGTAGCGCTCCGGCGGCGCATCCGAGCCCATGATGATGCTGTCCCCAACTTGAAGCCGCGCGTGGATAATTTTCTTCAGCAACTCGGGCGGGGTGTTTGGCATGGGGCTGCCCTCATAATTCAGCATGAACAGAATTTTGGCGCCCAGGCACGTCTCATAAAACCGGAAGGCCTCTTCGCAGTTGCCGTTGAATGTCAGATAAGCGTTCAGTGTCATTGTGTTCCTCTTCAGTAAATCGACCGGCGCTTGCTCCAATCGACATCGGGCTTAGAAGGCGAAAAGTTTCTTTGCGTTCAGCCCGCGGATTTTCGCCTTCTCCGCATCCGCTATGCCCTCGAACATAGTCTCAAAAATCTCGATGGCACCATCGAACTCCGGCATGCTTTGACCCAGCCCGCCCCAGATGAGCCGGTCCGGCCCGAACGCATCGTAAGCTCGCCGCACGGTGGGCCGCGCATCGCGATAAGGCGGCTTCTCCTTTGACGAATAGCTCAAGCCGGAGACCTTCATATACACGTTCGGCAGTTTCGCCAGAGCAAGAACGCGGTCGAACTCCGCCGGCGTACCCATGCCGGCGCGGGCCACATGGTCGAGGATGATGGCGACGCCCGCGTGCTTGCGCGCCTGCTGCTCAACTTGCGGAGCGTAGTAGGGCAGGAAGTGCATCTGAATGGCAAGCCCGAGTTGCGCCGCTTTGGTCCAGGTGCGAGCCATGGCGGGGCTGGCCATATCGCGGCCGGTAATGGGACCGGCGCTTGAGGGAGCGGAACCGGGCGCGCCCATTTGATGAATGCGAAATGCCACGATGCGGCCCGGGTTGCGCTTCACCAGAGCTTCCAGGCGGCTGGGCGTCCGCGGCGAAAGCGGATCGAAAAGGCAGGTGCCCTTCAGCAGACCTTTGGGCTGCTCCTTCGCGAAACAATATTCCAGATAGCGATGATCGTCCTGGTACGGCTCGGGGTGAACGATGATGGCATGATCGATCCCGGCTTCGGCGACGAACTTCAAATAGCGTTCGAGTGGCGCGGGCTTGGGTTGATAAGGTGCATTGCTCGCGTAAGGGAACCTCTGCGTGTCGGCGGAGAAGAGATGGACATGCGTATCGATGATGAGCCCCGGCGGACGTGCGGGGGTGGCAGCTCTCATCAGAGGCGAGCAAGCAAGCGCGGTGACGAAAGCTCTGCGAGTGGAACGGATCAAGGGAGCCATCATACCCCGATAGGCGCGGCGGCAAATTTCAGACCGAAGCGGCCGGCAAACTGCTTCAACGCGGCGGTGTCCTGGTTGGGCAACGCAAGCGCGACATAGCCATCGGGCCGCACCAGATACGCGGCATTTCGCATAAGACCCGCTTTTTCTGTTAGCCCGTCGTACGGAAACTTGTGCAGGGGCAGATGCAACCCGGTTAGTTCGCGGCCAAAATTTGGGTTCGTTTCACCATAAACGTGAACCTGCCAATCGACAGAGGCGAGCGGGCCGAAGTTGTCCCCTTCCGGAAATGCCACCCACGGCAGGCGATCTCCCCCTTGTACGCGCCCGGCCCGCCCTTCGCTCAACGCGCTGTGCCGGTAATGGATGCGGATCTGAGATACCGTGCCGAACATGGCTCTTCGCACGGAAGCGAACCCCGTCAGGAAGACGATCAGGTTCGGGAGCAACCAGGTGCGGAACAGACGCCCCGCGCGACCCTGCTTGACGACTCCCTGAAAGACCCGGTCAGTGGTCGCCACCAGTTTGCGTGCGAAGGCGATGCGCTCTACTTCGTAAGTGTCGAGCAGCGCTTCACGCGCATTGCCGTGCAACACATCGGCCAGCTTCCACGCAAGGTTGACAGCGTCCCCGATGCCCGTGTTCATGCCCTGGCCGCCCACGGGGCTATGGATGTGCGCGGCATCGCCGCAGAGAAAAGCGCGAGCTACCCGGAACCGCTCGGCCACACGATGGTGCACGTGATAAGACGAGAACCAGTTCACTTCATCCACATGCACGCCCAGCACACCCTCAGAAAATGAGCGGACATCTTCAAATGTGAGGTTTTCACATTCGGCAACTTCTTTGGGAATGATCCCAACCAGGCGTTCCATTCCACTGGAGCGCACCGGCATCATCAGGAGAAATGAATCGGCCCCCAGGTTCATGTACGCATCTGTATGCGAGACTCCAGCGATCTTCACATCGGCGACGAAAAATCTCTGACTGTACGTGCCACCGGGAAGGCCCACCGCCAAGATTTCGCGCACGTGGCTACGCGCACCGTCGCATCCGCATAGATAAGCCACTTCAAGCGATTCGGTGCCATGCGCAGTCTTAAGAACGGCCAGTACGCGCGCTTCGTTCTGGGTGAATTCCTGCAATGCAACGCCCCATTCGACTTCGACGCCGAGCGACTTGAGCCTGGCTACAAGGAAGCGTTCATGATCGTCCTGAGCAAGACATAACGCAAACGGGAAGGGACTCAGCCCTTCGCCCATACCCTTCAAATAAAGGACTCCGGCTTCCTTGCCGCCCTCGCGCAGGTGAATACCGCTCAGTTCCACGCCTTGCGCCACCAATCGATCGGCAAACCCCAGTTGGCGATAGAACTCCAGGGTTCGAGCATGCACTATCAGCGCGCGCGATGCCTGGCCGGGACCGCTGTTCCTATCGATGATGCGAAACGGAATCCCGTGGTGAACAAGCTCAAGCGCCAGTACAAGGCCGGTTGGTCCGGCACCCACAATCAAGACTTGCGCGACGGACATCAGCGCACGACGCCCGCCATGGGGCTGGACGGGCTGGCATACTCCTTCTTCTCCATCCTGCCGGCCTCGAAAGCAAGGCGGCCGCTCTCGACAGCCAGTGCCATGGCGCGTGCCATCTTCTCAGCATCGTCCGCCAACGCGATGGCCGTATTCATCAGCACGGCGTCCGCGCCCAACTCCATGGCGATGGCTGCGTCCGAAGCCGTGCCCACACCGGCATCGATAATCAGCGGCACCGCGGTAATCCGCTCGCGCAGGATTCGCAAATTGGTCAGGTTCTGAATTCCCAGGCCGCTGCCGATGGGAGCCGCAAGCGGCATGACGGCGGCAGCTCCCGCATCGATCAGCTTCAGAGCGTTCACCAAATCGTCGGTGGTGTAAGGCAGCACAACGAAACCTTCCTTCACCAGTACGCGTGTCGCTTCCAGCAGGCCTTCGTTATCGGGAAAGAGCGTCTGCTCGTCGCCAATCACTTCCAGCTTGACCCAATTGGAAAGCCCGGCTTCACGCCCCAGCCGCGCGGTGCGGATGGCTTCATCGGCGGTGTAACAGGCTGCCGTATTCGGCAGGATGAACATCTTTTCGCGGTCGATGTAATCGAGCAGCGATTCCTTCGAGCGGTCGCCCAAATTCACGCGGCGCACCGCTACC
>JBBROT010000381.1:0-3902 GCA_038229155.1 Bryobacterales bacterium
GGAATTGCAGGATCTTTCGAAGGAAACGGAGGCGACCCGCAAGCTATATGGCCTGGACAATCCCCGCACCGCGAACTTCGGACGCCAGTGCCTGATGGCTCGCCGGTTCTGTGAGCGTGGCGTACGATTCGTACAGGTGACCCACAGCTATAAATGGGATCAGCACGACCGTCTGCGCGAGGATCACGAAAGGAACGCAGGCGAAGTGGACCAGCCCATCGCGGGATTCCTGAAGGACATGAAAGCCCGCGGCCTGATGAAAGATACGCTGATCGTCTGGGGCGGCGAGTTTGGCCGCACACCCACTTCGCAAGGCAACGACGGCCGCGATCACAACCCGCAAGGCTTCACTCTGTGGCTTGCAGGCGCAGGGGTAAAGCCTGGCTTCCGGTTCGGCGCCACTGACGATTACGGCTACTACTCAGTGGAGAACAAAGTCCACTTCCACGATCTGCATGCGACGATGCTGCACATTCTGGGTCTGGATCACTTGCGGCTCACATATCGCTATGCCGGCCGCAACTTCAGGCTAACAGACGTACATGGCAACGTAGTTCAACAGTTGCTTGCTTAAAAGTCGTCATTCATTTCGATATCGAAGTGTTTCGCGGCCTTCTTGATATTGGCGCGCGCCTGAGTGCGCTCTGCCTCCGATACGTCTTTCACCTGGTTGAACCGGGCAAGGGCATTGCGAACGTGCGAGGCGTCCGTCATTGGCTCTTTGCGTCTCTTGGGGAACGCGAACGCACTCTCTGGCAATTCGTTGGTGTCGGCGGCATCCAGTTTTCCGTGATGTTCGGCCGGCGGTGGGGTCCACGTCGTGGTTGGCATACCCAATAGACCCACGCCCTGGAAATCTGTTACTTCTTCGCCTTCAGGCCAAAGCAATAAACATTCGAATTGTGGTCCACGGCAAACACATGGCCATCCGAAACAGCCAGGCCGCTGAAATGCACCCAAGTCTCAAAAGCGGTTCCGCTATTGAAAAGCTCCTTACCCGTCTTCGCATCCAACGCGCGCAGCACCGCGGACTGCGTGTTCAGCAGTCGCTTTTCCGCGCCACCTTTCTGTACCGCATTCTCTCCAGTTGCCAGCGCGAACACCACGCCGTTGACGATGATTGGCGGATCGGGAATATTGAAGTCGCCCGAAATCCAGGCGGGCTCCAAAACCGGCTTCTGTGTCTTCGAATCTTCAATCACCTTGAACGCCATGATGCTGCCGTGCGGCGTCTCCCCATTCCTAATTGGAAACTGCAAGCCCTTCGCTGGCGGACCACCCATGGGAGCGAACAGCCACGTTTTCCCATCGCTATCGCGCGCCGTGGACATCGCGCCCCAGATGCCAAGCCCGGCGCAACACTGGTCGTCGTCGTTGCCAAGTTTAGCGGATGAATAGAGAGACGTCTGATGATCCTTGCCGCCAAGCGAATCGGCGTCCAGCAGGTAAATCACCGCTTCCTTGGATGCGCTGGCGATTAAGTTCCGCCCGCCCCATCCGAAGAACACCGGGCTGCCCGCGCCAAGGTCCAACTCTTTCTTGTCCAGATAAACCCAGTTTGGCGGAAGGTAATAATCCAGCAAATCCAGCTCGCTGACCGACGCCGCGATCACCGTGTTTGAGTAGTCGCCGGCAATCGTATCGAACTTGCCGTCCGCGGTGTTTCCATAGACCCGTCCATTCCCAATCACCGGTCCGCCCCTGCCCCAAAGCCCGGCGGTATTGGTGTTGGAAAGCAATGCCTGCCGCACCACCGGATGATGCGGGTTCTTGATATCGATGGAATAAATTCCAGATAGCGCCGCGCCACAGCCCTGCGCCAGCGTGGTGAAAATCTTATCGTCCACCAGATTCAGGCTCAGCATCTTGGAAAAGGGCGCCACGAATTGCATCGGAGCGAAACGTTGCGCACCGCTGCCCAGATCCAGGCCGTAAAGCATCCCGTCTCCAGACACCACATAGAGCGTGTTCGTACGCCGGTCGATCACCGGCGTAGCCGTAATGCCGTTCGGGCATAGAAACGTCCCCTGGTAGCCGTACTTTTTCGCGGTGGTGTGCGTAGGCAGGTTGCGCGTCCAGGCAAGCTCCCCAGTGTCCGTTTCAATGCCGAAAACATTGCCGTCAACTCCAGCCACATACACCACGTTCTTGATTCCATGGGCCGTGGAAACTCCTCCGGCCACAACCGGCGCGGTCAGAGCGGAAAGGCTGTAGTTCTCGCTCTTCATCTTGCTCTTCCACTTGAGATCGAAGTCGCCCATATTTGCGGGAGCGATGGTGCGCTCTTCGGCGGCCCATCCTGTTCGTTGCGGATCGTGCGCGAAGGTAAGCCAGTCAGCGGCGCGGGCGGTACACGAAAGGAGAAGCAGAACGGCGAATCTATTCATAGATCGATTCTATCTCCCAGCCACAATCCGCAGGATCTGAGTTCCATAACGCTGGACTGTTTTCGCGCTGAGGCCGGAAATGGTGAGCAATTCCTCTTCGTCAACGGGTTTAAGGCTGGCAATGGAGAGCAGCGCTTTGTCGGACATGACTAGGAATGCCGGTATTTTTTGCTTCTTAGCTTCAGCCCAACGCCACATTCGCAGCGCATCTTTCACCTTATCATCGGCCGGAGGGGCAATTACTGCCTTGGGGCGCTTGCGCTTCGCGGATTGCTTCTTCCTCTGATCCTTGATTAGAAGGCGCATGGAAACAGCGGTCTTCCCTTCGGGTGTCAACGAGGCTTTGCGGTAATGGATCTCTTTGTCTCCGCTGTTGAAACTTGCCTCCTGAAGTTCAATGAGTCCAACGCGCGCCATCGCTCCCAGAATCTGCTCGAATTCATTCCTCTCCAGCCGCTTTCCCGTAGCCACCTCGAGATGAAGCTTCCCGGTAGATCGGCCATCGGCCTCCCTCAGTTCGGTCAAGACGTCGCATCCCACCGCTTCCTCTTGTGCCGTAGCCGGGCGGAAATGCTGCGCTTCGCATGTCGTGGGCGAGCAAAAATCGCAAATGCCGCAAGTCTTGCGCGCACCTGCATGATCTCCGAAGTAAGAAACGAGGACGGACATGCGGCAGCGGCTGGTATCGGGAAAACGCACCATCTGCTGCAACTGAGCAAACTTATGATCGGCTTGACTCTTGTAAGGCTCGCGCCAATTCTCCGTGCCTCGCGTGGCGTTTTCAGCGAAGTCCACCAGTGCACCGCCGTGGATCCACAGCTTCTCGAGGGCTTTGTTGAATTCTTCATCGGACAGCTTACATTTCCGGATCAACACTTCTTTAGCTTGCGGCTCGCTCGTCAACGCGTCGAAGATCTGGCTCAGGACCACCGCATGCGGATAATCCCGTTCAAAGAAATAATCGTGCGTACGGCGATCCGCATAGGAGTGCATCAACACCGCGCGCGATGGTAACCCGTCGCGGCCCGCGCGGCCAATCTCCTGGTAGTAGGCCTCCACGCTTCCGGGTAACGCCGTATGGATCACCGTCCGGATATTCGGCTTGTCGATACCCATGCCAAAAGCAATGGTCGCAACGATCACCTGCAGCTTGTCCGCCAGAAACTCCGCCTGCACCCGTTGACGCACGGCGCTGGTGAGTCCGGCATGATATGAGGCGGTGGTCATGTGCGCCTTCAGTTCGTCCGCCAGTTCACCGGCGGCGGCCCTCGTCGGTGCGTAGACGATGGCCGGCCGGCGTTCGTCGTCTTCCAGCAACTCCCGCACCAACGGGAAGCGCTCGTTCTGGGCAGTCTCCACAACTTCGATGGCTATGTTGTCGCGCCGGAAGCCATGGATGAAACGGCCCTCGCGGCCAAGGCCCAACTGCACCGCGATATCGTTCTGCACCAGCGGTGTCGCGGTCGCCGTCAAGGCGATCACCGTGGCCGGACGCAATGCAGGCAAGTGCTGGCC
>JBBROT010000382.1:0-3897 GCA_038229155.1 Bryobacterales bacterium
CCAGTTGCGTCACCACTGACCATAACCCCGGCGTGATTCTCGGGACCATTCTCGGCACGCTCGCGAATGCGGGCCGCGACAAGGTAACGGTAGTCACGTCACCGGCTGTAGCGGATCTGGGCGCGTGGCTGGAACAGCTCATGGCCGAATCCACCGGGAAAGAAGGACGCGGTTTAATCCCCATCGATCGCGAACCGCTGGGCAACCCTTCGGTGTACGGAGAGGACCGCGTGTTTGTCTACGTTCGCTACACGCCCGACCCCGATACGGAACAGGACAGGCAGATGAATTCGCTTGCGCTTTCCGGGCAGCCGGTGGTGCAAATCTCCATGGCCGATAAGTATGAACTGGGTCAGGAATTTTTCCGCTGGGAAGTGGCCACGGCGACTGCCGGTTCGCTGATCGGCATCAATCCGTTCAATCAGCCGGATGTGGAGGCGAGTAAAATCGTCTCGAAGACGCTGACCACCGAATACGAAAAGACCGGACAATTGCCGCCCGAAGTTCCGGTATTCGAAGCCGCTGGCATCAAGCTGTTCACCGATGCGGGCAATGCGGAACAGTTGGGCAGGAAGAACTCGCTGGCCGCGTATATGAAAGCTCACCTGGGCCGCCTGATGCCCGGCGATTATTTCGCGATTCTTGCTTATGTGGAGATGAACGGCCTCCATGACAACCAATTGCAAAGCGTTCGCACGGCAGTGCGCGATAGCAAGAAAGTGGCCACCTGTCTCGGCTTCGGACCGCGCTTCCAGCACTCCACGGGGCAGGCTTACAAGGGTGGCCCGAACACGGGAGTATTCCTGCAGATCACCTGCGACGATGCGGACGATCTACCAGTGCCTGGCCAAAAGTATACGTTCGGTATCGTGAAAGCCGCACAGGCTCGTGGCGATTTCGCGGTGCTGGCGGAAAGGAAGCGCCGAGCTCTTCGCGTTCATCTGGGCAACGACGTGCATGCTGGCTTGACGGTGTTGGAAGCGGCGGTTCGGGAAGCATTGGCATAGGCGCGGCGTAACCGCAAAAAGGAAAACCGATATGCAAATGGGAATGGTGGGACTGGGGCGGATGGGTGCGAATATGGCTCGCCGCCTGATGCGCGGCGGGCACGAAATCTTCGGGCTCGATCTGGATCAGAAAGCCGTAGACGCGCTGGCGAAAGAAGGTGCCAAAGGCTCTACAGATTTGGCTGAGTTTGTACACATGATGGCGAAGCCGCGAACTATCTGGATGATGGTTCCGGCCGGCGACCCCACCGAAGGCATGGTCCAGAAACTCGCCGCACTTCTGGAAGCAAACGACACCATCATCGATGGCGGCAATTCTTATTACAAAGACGATGTGCGGCGCGCCAAGATGCTGGCCGAAAAAGGCATCCATTATTGCGACGCCGGTACCAGCGGCGGCGTATGGGGCCTCGATCGCGGCTATTGCCTGATGGTGGGCGGCGAACGCGAAGTGGTGGACCGCCTGAACCCGATCTTTAAAACGCTGGCCCCTGGCATGGGCACCACGGAACGCACGGCGGGCCGACCCGTGGGCAAAGGCACGGCGGAGGAAGGCTATTTGTATTGCGGCCACATCGGTGCGGGCCACTTCGTCAAGATGATCCACAACGGCATCGAATATGGCATCATGCAGAGCTTTGGCGAAGGCTTTGACATTCTGAAGAACGCGAACTCGAAAGAACTTGCCGAAGACCTTCGCTACGATTTCGACCTGGGCGAAATCGCGGAAGTCTGGCGCCGCGGCAGCGTGGTTTCAAGCTGGCTGTTGGATTTGGCCGCGATTGCGCTCGGTGAAAATCCCACGCTTTCCAACTACACCGGCTTCGTTCAGGATTCCGGCGAAGGGCGCTGGACCATCATGGCGGCGTTGGAAGAAGCCGTGCCCAGCGATGTGCTGGCGGCATCCCTTTATGCAAGATTCCGTTCGCGCCAGGAGCACACGTTCAGTGAGAAGATGCTCTCCGCCATGCGGAACAAGTTCGGCGGCCACATTGAACTTCATGCTGAAAAGCCGGCGGACAAGTAATGGAAGAGCGTGAGCGCGAAATAGCAAAGCCGGCGGATAGCTGCATTTTGGTGATCTTCGGCGCGGCCGGCGATCTGACCTCCCGCAAGCTGATTCCAGCACTCTACAACCTGGGCAAGAGCGGACACCTGCCGAAAGATTTTGCGGTGGTGGGCTTTGCGGTCGATGACTTGACCCAGGAATCTTTCTGCGCCAAGGTCCGCAAGGATATCGAACAATTCGCGCCTGAGCCGATCGATCATGCGCTCTGCGATCGGCTGGTGGAGCGCATCTATTACCTGCGCGGAGACTTCCGCGATTCCGCCAAATATGACGAGCTCAAGGCGCTGCTGGCGCAGCTTGATGAGCGGCATCATACGCCCGGCAATTACTTTTACTATCTGGCCACGGCACCGCAATTCTTCGCCGAAATTGTCCAGAAGCTGGGCGAGAAAGCGCTCACCGTGGAAGAGCCAGGTAAGTGGCGGCGCGTGGTGATTGAGAAGCCATTCGGCAGCGACCTGGAATCCGCGCGCACTCTGAATCACGACATCGCTCAGGTGCTGACGGAGAAGCAGATTTACCGCATCGATCATTACCTGGGCAAAGAGACCGTTCAGAATATTCTGGTGTTCCGCTTTTCGAACGGGATCTTCGAACCCGTGTGGAACCGCCGCTATATCGATCATGTGCAGATCACCGTGGCGGAGGAGTTGGGCGTGGAACGCAGAGGTGGTTATTACGACCATGCGGGCGCGCTGCGCGACATGGTGCCGAACCATATTCTGCAACTGGTTTCGCTTACCGCCATGGAGCCGCCCATTTCTTTCGGCGCCGATGCCGTGCGCGACGAGCAGGCCAAGGTGCTGCACGCGATTCAGCCTTCGACCCCCGAAGACGTGCTGACGCGCGCCGTGCGTGGACAGTATGACGAGGGCACCATTGATGACCAACCGGTTCCGGGGTACCGCCACGAGCCGTTCGTGCCAGCGGATTCCCATACCGAGACGTTTGTCGCGTTGAAGCTGATGATTGACAACTGGCGCTGGGCGGACGTACCGTTCTACATCCGGACTGGAAAACGGATGCCGAAGCGCGTCACCGAAATTGCCATCCAGTTTCGCCGCGCCCCTTTTGTGCTGTTCCGTGACACTCCTGTCGAGCGCCTGAGCCACAACTCGCTGGTGATGCACATCCAGCCCGACGAAGGGATCTCGCTGCGCTTCGGTGCCAAGGTGCCCGGACCAACCGTCCGCGTAGGCCCCGTGAACATGGATTTCAAGTATGTGGATTACTTCGGGAGCGAACCCAGCACGGGGTACGAACGGCTGCTCTACGATGGCATGATCGGCGACGCCACGCTTTTCCAGAGAGCCGATATGGTGGAGGCGGGTTGGAGCATCGTTTCGCCCGTCATCGATGTATGGCGCGCCTTGCCCGCCCGGAGCTTTCCCAATTACAAAGCCGGTACGTGGGGACCGCGCGAAGCCGATGAACTGATGAAGCGCGATGGACGGCGCTGGCGCGACATCGAGTAATTCAGAACTTTAGATATAACTCCGCCGAACCCGCGGTTACCAGCAGCACCGTACCTTTCGGTAACTGGATCGGGTCAGCGAATTCGTAAGTCAAACCGTGATATTCGCGCAGCCAAATCAGGTGCTGCACGGTGCCATTGGGGAGCGCGGCTCTTGCTTCCAGCGGCGCGTTGGGAAGGACGGCGATAACTACAATGTCGTGGTCCAGAGTAATAGTTCCCGCTAAGTGAAGAACCGCCTCAACAGGCTTACCTTCGCCTTCTGGCGCTCCGCCTTCCACCCATTGCACTATGCGATCCATCTCCGGCTGGGCCAAGCTGGCATTGTTGCGGAACTGGCCCACACC
>JBBROT010000383.1:0-3895 GCA_038229155.1 Bryobacterales bacterium
GGCCACCTTCACAGACGGGCTTCGATCCCAGACGACGATCGGCCTACATCGACCAGCGGCACTTCGCACTATACTCCTTACCTCTCGCCCGTTTTCATCCCCTTCTGTGCCAAAAGCGTAGCGCTGGCATTTTCCATCACAAACTCAAAAATTTATTCTTCCCTCACTTATCAACCACTTACACTTTTTCACCCCCGAAATCACCCCCGCGCATGCTCCCCTGAAGCCGGAGATCCCTCTTCCTATGGCTTCCACCGCGCAAATCCTCGCCAACCAGCAAAACTCTCAGCTTTCCACCGGACCCAGCACGCCCGAAGGTAAGCTCACCTCCTCCCTCAATTCTCTCAAGCACGGTCTCACCGGCCAGACCGTCGTCCTCCCCGGCGAAGACACCAAGGCATACAACGCCTTCCACGCCAGGCTCTTTGCCGATTTCGCGCCCGACGGCTCGCAAGAAGAGCTGCTCGTCCAAACTCTCTGCGATGTCCAATGGCACCTCGAACGCGCCCACGCCATCGAAGCCAACCTCATCGCGCTCGCGCACTTCGAAGAGATCCCCGCCAACCTCGCCGCCATCGAAAACGCGGATCAGCGCAACGCCCTCATCACCGCTTACGGTTATGAAAAACGCGAAATGAAACTCCGCAATCTGCAGCGTGAGCAGGGCCGTCTCCAGCGCGCTCTCTTCCGCGCCCTCCAGGACCTCAATGCCGCGCAAGATTCCCGCCGTGCTCTCGTGCAAACCGCCTTCATCAAAATGACGGAACACCCTGAACAAGCCGAACCATCCGAAACCGAATACTCCGAGCTCATCCCCGCCCCAATTGGCTTCGTTTCTTCCACCGAACAATTCACCGAAACTCCACCTATCGACTAACTTCCCAAACGCCCCCCAAATTTGACTTATACGCCTCCATTCTGATAACTGTGATCCCCATTCTCCATCGACCTGCGCGCCAAAGCCGTCAATCTCTTCAACAGCAACAACTCCGGCCTAATCGACTCCGAATCCAACACGCCGAAACAGCTCCAAATGGCCCACAAGCTCTATTGATAAGGCTCTGCGCCTCTGCGTGATATGCTTTTCGCCCCGATTGATGTACACTATAGGTTTCGTCATGCAGAATCAGTTACTTAGCAATTTCATCAAGAAACACCTCCGAACAGACATTCCAGTTTTCCGTCCGGGCGATACCTTAAAAGTGCACGTCAAAATCAAGGAAGGCGAAAAGGAACGCATCCAGATTTTCGAAGGCACCCTTATTGCGCGCAACAACACTGGTCTCGGCGATACCATCACCGTTCGAAAAATTAGCTTCGGCCAGGGTGTCGAGCGCATCTTCCCACTGCATGGCCGCACTGTCGATCACATCGATATCGTTCGCACGGGCCGCGTCCGCCGCGCCAAACTCTATTACCTCCGTGCCCTTAAAGGCAAAGCCGCTCGGCTCAAAGAACGCACTTAACCGGCCCGCCGGTAAGGGCCACTGGATCTGCGATGGCTCGCTCGAGCTCGATCTGCGTTCCCGTGGCTTCGTTTCCATCGCCGGCACCGATGAAGTCGGCCGTGGCTCCCTCTTCGGTGCCGTCGTGGCCGCCGCTGTGATCCTCTGCCCCAACCGCCCCATCCGCGGCCTTGACGATTCCAAAAAGGTCGAACCAGAGCGCCGCGAAGTCCTCTCGCGGCGCATCCGCGAACGCGCCCTCGCCTGGGCCATCGCCTCCGTGGACGCCGAAACAATCGACCGCATCAACATCCACCACGCCTCTCGCTTGGCCATGAAAATGGCCGTCGAACAACTCCACCCCCTCCCCGATTACATCCTCGTAGACGCCTTCCCCCTCGACGTCGCCTTCCCCCAGTTCCCTATCGTGCAGGGCGACGAACGCTGCCACGCCATCGCCGCCGCCTCCATCATCGCCAAAGTGTTCCGCGACGGCACCATGCGCGAATGGGACGATATCTACCCGCAATACGGCCTCAGCCGCCACAAAGGCTACCAGACTCCCGAACATCTGAAAGCGCTCGACCGGCACGGCCCCAGCCCGCTGCATCGTTTTTCTTTCGGGCCGGTCCGCCGCCGGAGTTGCACCTCATGACCGAAGAACCCGAAACCGATTCCAGAACAGCCGTCGCTCCCCCGCCCCCACACGCGCACTGGTTTCAAAAGGTCTGGGCCGTAGTCTTCATCATCTTCTGCCTGGAATTGGGCCTCTTCCTGGTCATCTATCCCTGGACCGACGATTGGGACCACAACCTCTTCGCCACCTCGCCATCCGCGCAACTGGCGCGCTGGAATGAGTGGTGGCACAACCCCTTCTTCAAGGGCGCAATCAGCGGCCTCGGCTTCCTCGATCTATGGGTGTCAATCGCTGAAATCTTCCGCCTGCGCCGCTTCAGCCGCCCTTCTTAACCGCATACCGGATCGCATACCGGAAGTGGTACGAACGGACGCCGCAAGTCGAACACCGGTAAGGCGCGACAAACACCATCCGCAGTGCCTCTTCCAACAGGCTCTCGCGCTGAATCCGCCGAACCGTCTCATACCCGCACCGCGCACACCGCAAACTCCTCACCGCCGGCGGCAATCCGGCCTCGGGCAGTTCGCCCTTATAATGCTCCGTGAACGCGGGCTCCTGGTTCTTCTCAAACGCCACCTGTTCGCCTACCGCCCGCATCACCGAACGCCACCCACCCGCTCCTGGCGCTTCCTCCTGCTTCCACAGTTCGTCCAAACGCTCCATCGCCGCGCCCAATTTGTGAACAGTCTCCTGCGACGCGCATTGCAGCGCCCCAAACCGCTCCAGCATCTCCAGCACCATCGCTTCCTGCCCCGCTACCCGCGCGTGGTCCAGGCCGTCCGCCGGAAACCGGTCTTCACTCACCGCCGCAATAGCCTTGTCCGCCACCCCGCGCATCCTCGCATCCAGCCCGGCACCCACAGCCCGCGTCACATCCACGGCGAAGCCGCCAACCTGACGCAGCGCTTCCGCATACTGCTTGCCCCGGCGCTCCTCATGCCCGGCAAACGCCTCTCGCAATGCTTGTGTGTTTGTCCCGCGGCCGCCGCTCAGTATGTCGAGCCGGCTCTCCAGTCCACGAAGACGTTCGGCGACGTCCCGGCCTGGATCGTAAGTGGGTGTCTTCAATTGATGGGGTGGGTAACGGGGCTCGAACCCGTGACTTCCGGAATCACAATCCGGCGCTCTACCGACTGAGCTATACCCACCATGCTCACCAATCAAGTCTAACAAAAACGCGTGCTACCCTGAAGTCAATTCGGCTGTGATTCAGCACGATGCCACTCAGGACCATCCTCGCCAGCTTTCTGATCCTCACCGGCCTCTACGCCTTCCAGAAGCCCTTCCGCGAATACCCGGGTTTCGAATACGAGAACTTCCCCCTCCCTCCCGATTTCCAGGAGAAGACCGAATGGGTCTTCGCGCGCCTCATGTATCCCCCCACCCGCGGCGGCTATCGAGGCGGTTGGCGCGAAGGCGGCGATTGGACCCAAGGCTCCTCCAACTGGACCATCGATTATCCGCGTTCGGACCGCCACCTCTCCGCCGCCGTCCGCCGCCTTACCCGCGTCTCCGCCCGCAGCGTCGAACAGCCCGTCAATCTCGATGATGGCGACGATGTCTACAACTGGCCCTGGCTCTATGGCGTCGAAGTCGGCCACTGGAACCTCTCCGATTCCCAAACCGCCAAACTCCGCGACTATCTCCTCCGCGGCGGCTTCTTCATGTGCGACGATTTCCACGGCACACAGGAATGGGATGTCTTCCTCGCCAGCATGAGCCGCGTCTTCCCTGACCGGCCCATCGTCGAAATCGAAAACAGCGATCCCATCTTCCACACCCTTTACGACCTGGAAGGGCGCTTCCAAGTCCC
>JBBROT010000384.1:0-3886 GCA_038229155.1 Bryobacterales bacterium
GGGCTGCCGCCGAAGGGCATTCCGACGTGGTCAAGTTCCTGATCGATAATGGAGTTCACATCAAAGCCGTCTCGAACGGAGGCTTCACTCCCCTCGTTTTCGCGACGCAAAAAGGCGATTCCAAATCCGTCAAGAGCCTGCTCGATGCTGGCCTGAGCGCGAATTACAAACTGCCCAACGGCATGAGCGTGTTGCAAGTAGCCGTCGCTGGCGATAAATCTGAAGTGGCCGACGTTCTGCTGGCGAACCAGGCTGACCCGAATGCGGCCGATCAGACGGGCAACACCGCACTTCATCTTGCAGCGCAAGCCGGCAATCTGCACATGGTAAAAGCTCTGCTGGCGCGCGGTGCGAATCCGAATGCGATCACCAACAAACTGCCCGTGCGGGCCGGGCGCGGCGGCGGCAATTTCTTCCGAGCGCCCGCCGGTGAACAGACGCCGCTGCTGTTAGCTGCGCGCGCCGGTTCGAAAGATGTCATGGAAGCCCTGATAACCGCAGGCGCGGACCCCAAAATGAAAGCACAGGATGGCGGCACACTTTTGATGGCCGCGGCGGGCAGCGCTCATCTGGCTCCCGTGGAATATGCGTTCCAGTTTGATCCTGACGTTACCGCTGTCACAGCCACTCGCAAGAGCACGGTTATGCACGCTGCCTTGTTCGTAAGCCTGGAGAAAACTACCCAGGCCGAAGTGTGCAAGGTTGTGCAGTTCCTGGCCGATAAAGGCGCGGACCCCGATGCCCTGGATTCGAACGGACGCACTCCCATTGCTATCGGCAACATTCTCCCCATCGACGATGCCGTGGCACTGCTCAATAAAATCATCCTTGCCAGCGGCAAGACGCCGAAAGTTTCCGCTACCCGCTAGCGGGCCGCTTTCACAAATATATCGGTCCCGCGGCCGGTAGTCTTCGACCCTTCAAACTGGTAGCCGTGCTGCACGGTGAGCGATTTTTCAATCGTCATTTCCCGCCCGCCAGGCGCAAGGCTCTGCACATACAGGGTCGTCACTGTGGAATCCTGAACATTCCTGGTGGTCTCGGTCACCAGCTTCGAGCCAGCCCAGCGGGCCTTTGTCGTCACCTTTGCACCGCCCTCTCCGGTCATCGCAAGTTCTGTCCCATCCAAACGGTACCGCAAAATCTCGTGAAACAGAGGCGATGCCTTCGCCTCTTTCCGGGTCGTCTCAATTGAAATCTCAGAGGCGTTCTGGGCGATGACCAGCGTCACCGGCCCAATCGGCACGTCCTGGTGTGAAGATTCGCTGCGCCGCGCGTCCATGGTCCAGGTTCCGGAAAAATCCGCGCGCGCCACATCCTGCGCCGGCGCACCGGTCATGCTCAGCAAAAGGAAAGCCGCGGCGGTTCGAATCGGAGGCATGGTGCTACGGTGCACGCAGCCAGAGTACCATCCATTCCGGTAAAATTAGGTGGTCCGCTGGCGGCCACTCAACTTTTCCACCGTCAGTGCGCGTCTATTCACAAGGAGCCGCTAATTGATCTTCCGCGCCGTGGAAGATGCCGACCTGATCGAAAGCACCCGCCGTGGCGATGTCGAGGCCTTCAACCTTTTAGTCTCCCGCTGGGAAAAGCGTGTGTTCAACTATCTGCTACGCATCGTAAATAACCGCGAAGACGCCTTCGACCTGAGCCAGGATGTCTTCCTGAAGGCGTTTCAGAACATTCGCAAACTCGATGACACCTCCCGCTTCGGTCCCTGGGTCTTCCGGATCGCGCACAATGAGGCCTATTCTCTCTTCCGCAAGCGCAAGCCCCAAGTGGACCTCGAAGAGCTGCCGGAGCGCGTCTCCACAAGCTCCGGGGGTGCCTACCCGTTCGAAATTTCGCTCGCCGTCACCGCCGCGCTCGACCGGCTCTCGGCGGATCAGCGCGAAGCCGTCGTGCTGAAGATTTACCAGGGTTTCAAGTTTGAAGAAATGGCCGAAATTCTGGCCATTCCCGTTTCCACCATAAAAAGCCGTCTCTACACCGCTCTCGATCTTCTGAAAACAGAATTGTCGCCGGCGGAAAGGAAGCACTGAATGAATTGCGCCGATTTTGAAATTCGCGACTATTTTCTGGACGAATTGCCGGAGGAAGAACGGCGCGGTACCGCCCGCCATCTGCATTCCTGCTCCAGTTGCTCGGCGGAGTTGGACCAATTGCGCCACCTGCGTTTTGCCCTCGAATCCATTCCCGATCAGGAGCCGCCGCAGAGAATTGGCTTCGTTTCGGATAAAGTGTTTGAGCCGTCGCGGTCCCGGCGCGCCTGGAATGCGTTCTGGAACTCCGCGCCGCGCCTGGGTTTTGCGTCCGCCGCCATGCTCGCCGCCGCCTTGGTGACATTTTCCCTGCGTCCCGCGCCGGCCCGTTTTGTGGATCGTCCCGCCGATCGCCTGGTAATCGCGGCTACCCAGCCCGCACCCACCGAAATCGCTCCCCTTATCGATCAAGCTGTCGATCAAGCCGTCCGCAAAGCGGTCGCCGACACCGAAGCCCGTCAGCAGAAACGAACCGAATTGCTGCTCAGCGCGCTCGAGCACAAGCATGAACTGCAGCAGCGCGCGCTCATGCAGAACGTCGCCGATTACATGATCATGCCGCAGAAGCGATTCATGGTCTCGCGCGCTTCGTCGCTCAGCTATGGGGGCGATACACAATGAAGCCCTTCATCGCTCTTGCCGCAACCGCGACGGTGCTCTGGGCGCTCCCCACGGTTCGCCGCTCCTCGCTCGCCTCCCTCGAAACCACGTTCACCAACGCCCTCCATGCCGCCAACATGGAAATTTTGGCCCTCCCCCGCGGCGTCTATCTCGAAGGCTACGGAGCCGTTTTCACCGCCGACGTCAACCTCACCTTTACCCCCTCCATCAGCCCCTTCCAACTCACCATCGAAAAGCCGGTCATCGAGCGTATTTACCAGAAAAAGCTCTCCCAACTGCCAGTTTTGCGCGCCGGAATGCAGCAGGTATTATTGGACGCGGGTTCCGTGCTCGATACCGTGCCGCCCCGGGAACAGATCGTGCTGGTGGTCACGTTGGGAAATGAAACATGGGAAACTACCGGTAGACTTCCTTCCCAGGTTTACATGCAGGCGCAGCGCGCGCAGTTGATGGCGGCCAAAGAAGGAAAAGTCAAAATCGAAACAGTCATCAAGGTCCAGGAACTGTGATCGAAGTTGCTCCCCAAATCGAATCTTTAGAATCGCAGCCCGCCATTTACCTCCGCTTGGGTGAGATGCTGATCCTGCGCGGTCACATCGAACAGTCAGACCTCGACCGCGCGCTCGAACTCCAGCGCGAACGTGGCGACAAAATCGGCAAAATTCTCGTCGATATGGGCTCCATCGCCGCGCGCGATGTCCTGGCCGCCCTGGCCGAGCAGCACAACATCGAAATCGCTCTGCTCGACGCGCCGCCCCCGCCCGCGCCTGAACTCGACGGACTCTCGGCGCGCTTCATGCGCCAATCGAAATTCATTCCCGTCGCGCGCCACGGCGACACGCTCACCGTCGCGATGGCTGACCCGCTCGATTTCGAAACCATCTCCGCCGTCCGCGGCTTCACCGGCCTCCGCATCGATGTACAACTGGCCGGTGAGCCCGAAATTCTCGATGCCATCGAACGCTACTTCGGCGAGCGCGAACGCCAGCCCGGCGATATCGATCTGGACAGCGCGCAAGCCGGCGAAGACCTGGAGCACCTGCGCGACATGGCCAGCGAAGCGCCGGTCATTCGTCTGGTGAACGCCATGATCGCGCTCGCCGTCGAACGTCGCGCCTCCGATATCCATATTGAGCCGTTCGAAAAAGAGTTTCGCGTCCGCTACCGTATCGATGGCGTGCTCTCCAGCCAGGAGCCCCCGCCCCGCGAATTGAAAGCCGCCA
>JBBROT010000385.1:0-3885 GCA_038229155.1 Bryobacterales bacterium
CCAGCGGCACCATCAGCGTCACGCTGCGCAGCACGAAATCCGATATTGCGGCTTTGCTGGGGACTGCATTCTTCACTGTTCCGGACGCGACGGAATACGTGACGCAAGAAGCTTTTCTGGGCAGTGACTTTTTCTATAACAACAGCGGTGGCGCGACGTTTCAGGTGTGCGGGCCTAAGTTCCGCCTGACGTTGCAGAACATTAGCAACGCCAGTATTATGCTCAGTTCCGTTCTGGTCTATACGCACGTGCAGTAAGCGAAAAGCGCCCGTGGCCATCGCCCAGGATTCCAACTCGCAGGCCATCGCCAGGATGGCGCAGATGCGGCATCTGGTGGCTCAACTCCACGCATTGGAAGCGAAGTTGCGCGAAGGCGGCGGCAAAGAACGAACCGATAAGCAGCATAAGACGGGCAAGCTTACCGCGCGTGAGCGCATCGCGGCTCTGATCGATCCAGACACGCACTTTCTTGAACTCGGGCTTCTGGTGGCTTACGACCAGTACGATGGGCAGGCCCCCGCGGCTGGAGTAGTCACCGGTCTGGCTCACATTGAAGGACGGCCCGCCGTCATTGTTGCGAACGATGCCACTGTGAAAGCTGGTGCGTGGTGGCCCGAGACCATCACCAAAATTCTTCGCGCCCAGGAAGTGGCGATCCGCAATCGCGCGCCGATCGTTTATCTGGTAGATTCGGCCGGAGTCAATCTGCCCTATCAG
Organism: Bryobacterales bacterium; assembly: GCA_038229155.1. Lineage (GTDB taxonomy): Bacteria > Acidobacteriota > Terriglobia > Bryobacterales > Bryobacteraceae > JALYXI01. Next base: position 718 of record JBBROT010000385.1, read on the forward strand.
GACGGAATTTTTCCCGGCCAATATGGTGCTGGCCGCATCTTTCTTTACAACTCGCTGATGCGAAACAAGCTGCGCATCCCACAGATCGCGGCGGTGATGGGCCCGTGCATCGCCGGCGGCGCATACCTTCCCGCGCTTTCCGATTTCGTCATCATGGTGGAGCGAACCAGTTTCATGGGCTTGGGTGGAGCGAATCTGGTGAAAGGTGCCACCGGACAACTCATCGATCAGGAGACCTTGGGCGGCGCGCATACTCACACGGAGATCTCCGGCGTGGCTCACTACATGGCGAAGGATGATCGTGATTGCCTGGCCCAAATTCGCAGGCGTTTCCGGGATCTGCCTCCGCCCACACCCGAGCCTTCCGCGCCCGCGCCGGATGCAACGGGTCTCTACGAAGTCTTGCCCACGGACCACCGCCTGCCGTATGACGTAGAAGAAATTCTTAACCGCGTTTTGGACAGCGACGGCTACATGGAGTTCCAGCCTCTGCACGCGCCGGAGATGTTCTGCGCCAACGCCCGGTTGAACGGACGGCCACTTGCCGTGATCGCCAATCGCCGCGGTTTTCTGGGCGGAACAACCAAGCGCATCGGCGGAATTGTCTATACGGAATCGGCTCGAAAGGTTGCGTACTTTGTCGATATGGCGGAACGCGCGGGTACGCCGATTCTTTACGTGCAGGACGTTTCCGGTTTCATGGTGGGTGCGGAATCGGAACACTCCGGCATCATCCGGGCCGGTGCCGATATGGTGGAATCGATGGCTACCGCGACTGTTCCCAAAATTGTACTGACGACAAATCACGCGAGCGGCGCGGGCTATTACGCGATGGCCGGGCAGGGCTTCGATCCGCATTTCACATTCGCGTGGCCGACGGCGCGCATTGGCGTAATGGAAGGCGACAGCGCCGTGGTGGCTCTTTACTCAGCCGAACTGGAACGCGTGAAGCAAAGCGGACAGGCGATGCCGCAGGATCTGGAAGAAGCCATCCGCCGGACGAGGGCCGATTACGATCGTTGGCTCGATGCGCGTTATGCCGCGGCGCGCGGGCATGTCGATGCGCTGATCGACCCCATGGGCACACGAGCCGTTTTGACGCAGGCTTTCGAAATAGCAAAGCAGCGCAGCGCGTCCCCTGCTTTGGAAGTGCTTCTATGATCCGCATCGGCAATGGCCAGGGCTTCTGGGGCGATTGGCTGGAAGCGCCCGTGCGATTGGTAGAGCAGGGGCCGCTCGATTATCTGATTCTCGATTACTTGGCGGAGGTGACGATGAGCGTGCTTCAGAAACAGAAGCAGGCCGACCCTACGCGCGGTTATGCCAGCGACTTTCCCCCGCTGATGGCGCGCCTTGCGCCGAAACTGAAAGCGAACAACGTGAAAGTGGTCGCCAATGCGGGCGGCGTCAATCCGAAGGCCTGCGCGGAAGCCGTTCGCAAGTTAGCTCCCGAACTGAAAATCGCAGTTGTCACCGGCGACGATTTGTTCGACCGCATCGATGACCTGATTGCTCGAGGCCACGAAATGCGCGATATGGATACGGGTGCGCCGCTAGCCACTGTCCGAGACAGGATTCAAAGCGCGAACGCATATATCGGCGCGTTTCCGCTTGCCGAAGCGTTGGGGACAGGGGCCGACGTCGTGATTGCCGGCAGGTCCACCGATACCGCTCTGGCCCTTGCGCCCATGGTGCATGAGTTCGGCTGGGGAGCCGCGGATTACAACCTGCTTGCCGCGGGTACCATCGCGGGACACATAGTGGAGTGCGGTGCGCAATGCACTGGCGGCAACTCGCAATGCGATTGGCAAACCATTCCCGATATGGTGAACATCGGCTATCCCATCATTGAAGCCGAAGCTGACGGAACCTTCGTGATCACGAAACACAACGGCACCGGCGGCCGCGTGAGCGTGGACACCGTCAAGGAGCAACTGCTCTATGAGTTGGGCGATCCGAAGCGATACCTCACGCCTGACTGCACGGCAGATTTCACAAGCATTCAATTGGCCGCCGATGGTGAAAACCGCGTGCGCGTGCATGGAATCAAGGGTGGCGAACGGCCGCCCACACTCAAGCTTTCTATCAGCTTTTTAGATGGCTGGAAGAGCATTGGAACGCTGGTCTACAGCGCGCCCGATGCTCTTGCGAAGGCGCGCACCGCGGACCTGATTGTGCGAGGGAGACTCGCTGGTCTTGGGTTACATTTCGAAGAGATTCGCACGGAGTTCTTCGGGGTGAATGCGTGCAATGGACCCGTCGCGCCGCCCATCGCCGATCCGCCCGAGGTGCAGTTGCGAATCGGAGTGCGCGATAGCGACCGCAAGGCAGTAGATCGTTTCACGAGAGAACTGATTCCGCTGGTGTTGAACGGACCGCCCGGAGCCACGGGCTTTGGCGAAGGCCGCCCGGCCGTGCGGGAAATTGTGGCGTATTGGTCCGCGCTGCTGCCTCGTGAAGAAGTGACTACATCGGTTGAGGTGTTCGAATGAAGCTGAGCCAGATAGCTCACACGCGCTCCGGCGACAAAGGCGACACAGCGAATATCGGCGTCATCGCTTGGCGCGAAGAAGACTATCCGCTCCTGGAACTCGAACTTACGGCTGAGCGCGTGAAGGCTTACTTCGGAGACATGGTGCAAGGCGCAGTGGAACGGTTCGAACTCCCGAATCTGGGCGCGCTCAATTTTCTGCTGCACGGCAGTCTGGGCGGCGGTGGGACCGTTACGTTGCGCCTGGATGCGCAGGGCAAGACCTATGGCGCGGCATTGTTGAACATGGAAATCGATGCTTGAAATCTCGACTGAAGGGCAGGTTCGGCGGCTTCATGTCAACCGGCCCGAAAAGCGTAACGCGCTTAGCTTTGAATTATGCAAGCAACTCACGGCGGCTTTCGATGATGCAGATGGAGATCCCACAATTCATGCCATCCTTCTGACCGCGGCACCGCCCGCCTTCTGCGCAGGCATGGACCTGAAAGAAATTGACGCTGTTCCTGAGTCGGATCTGGGCCTGATTCACGATTCGCTCTTCACCGTGAATACGCGCCTGATCACGCCGCTCATCGCCGCGGTGAATGGGGCCGCTGTTGCGGGCGGCACCGGCCTCGTTGCGAACGCGCATATCGTCATCGCGCATCCCGATTCGCGCTTCGGCCTTCCGGAAGTGA
>JBBROT010000386.1:0-3869 GCA_038229155.1 Bryobacterales bacterium
GTGATTACGGATGAATCCGGCGCCGCCGTGGCCAGGGCGAAGGTGACGGCCACCCTGCTGAGCACTGGCCAACGCCGGGAATCGACCGCGAATGAAATCAGCGAATACGTGGTGCCGCAGTTGGCCCCTGGAGTGTACCGGCTTGCGGTGCAGGCTCCGGGATTTCAGACCTCGGTAGTGGACACCCTGACATTGAACATCGCAGAGCGCGCCACCGTCAATCTATCGTTGAAGGTGGGCCAAATCACTGAGCAGATCAGCGTGGTGGAGGCGTCCGCGCCGCTGCTGGAACCGGAAACGGCGTCCTTGGGCCAAGTGATGACGCGGCGTGCCATCAACGATCTGCCGCTCAATGGGCGCAACTACATCACGCTGGGAGCGCTGTCGCCCGGTGTGATGCCGCAACTGCCAACGGGCACTGGGCCCGCCAGCTTCGTAGCATCGACTACGTCCCGCTCCGACCGCAGTCTGCTGGTGGGCGGGCAACGGGAAAGCTCCACTAGCTATTTGTTCGACGGCGTGGAGATGCGCAACCCACGCGTGGGCGATAGTTCCATCACGCCCTCGCTCGACGCGGTGCAGGAATTTAAGATCCAGCGCAGTTTCTTCCAGGCGGAGTTCGGCAATTCGCCCGCGATCATTAATGAAGCCAGCAGGGGCGGCACGAATCAGTTTCACGGGACGGTGTTCGAATTCCTGCGCAACGATGCGATGGACGCGCGCAATTTCTTCTCGTCCACGCCGGAACCGTTTAAGCGGAATCAATTCGGCGCGGCGGGCGGCGGCTACGTCATAAAGGACAAGGTATTCTTTTTCGGAAACTTCGAGAGCTTCCGCCAGCGCCTGGGCGTGATTCAGCGCGGCATCTATCCGACTCAGCAACTGCTATCCGGTGACTTCACGGGGCAGCCCGCGATCAGCGATCCCCTGACGTTTGACGCCGCAACCAACACGCGCCAGCCGTTTCCGGGGAACAAAATCCCAGCCAGCCGGATCAACGCCGTGGCGAAAAACTTCTTCTCCTATATTCCAGTAGTGAACGCCCCGGTGGTCAACGGTGCGAACCTTGTAGGCACGCCGGTGCAGCGCTTGGACGACGATCAGATGAACTTCCGCGGGGATTGGCTGATCAACAGCAACAACTCGCTCTTCGGGCGCTACAGTTACCAGAAAGCGCCGTTATCGCCCGCATCGCTGACGCCTCTAGGCGGATCCCTGGTGGATACAAAAGGCGCGTCGGGCGTCGGCCAGTTGACCAGTACTTTGTCGCCCACCATTGTGAATGTGGTGCGGTTGTCTTATGCCTACATGAAGCTGTTCGGCCAGCAAGTGACCGTCGATAAGAACATTGCCCAGCTGATCGGGATCACGGGCGTATCCACCGCGCCGCTGAACTGGGGCGTGCCGGGCGTTGCGTGGCAGGGCTTCAGCAGCGTTGGCAGCAATGGCTTGACGCAAGGCAACAAGCTGCACAACTACCAGATCACGGACGGCATCACGTGGATCAAAGGGGCCCATTCGATCAAAGCCGGCTACGATCTGCGGCAAACGCGGTTCCTGCTGGATAGCGACAACGGCCCGCGCGGAAGCTTCACGTTCAATGCCAGCTATACGGCATCCCTGAATTCCAGCACGGGGAATCCGGTGTCCGGTACCGGCAGCGGTGTAGCCGATTTTCTCCTCGGTTACCCCACCAGCATGAGCGGCGCGGTTGGCACGTCGGCCACGCATTTCACGTTCATGACGCACAACCTTTTCGTCCAGGACGATTGGAAGATCACCAAGGAACTGACGCTCAACTACGGGGTGCGCTGGGAATATGTGGGCCCGCCCACGCCGATCGATCAGGAGATCGGACACGTGTATGGGTTTGATTTCCAGACCGGCAAGCAACTCTTCCCCTCGCTACATCAGATCCGTTCGTCGATCGTGAAGCCGGATTACCGGGATTTCGCGCCTCGCCTGGGCTTTGCCTACAATCCAAAAGCGCTGCCGAGTTGGGTGCTGCGAGGCGGCATTGGCGTGTACTACGATCAGACGCAGATGAACGAGACGCAGTTCATCACGAACGGGCCGCCGATCTTCACGCAGCAGAACTACAACTTCACGGGCAAGGGCATTCCGCAGTATCAGTTCGGAGTGAACACCCTGCCGGCCATCGTGGTGCCGCCCGTGGACGGCAACTTCGTAACGCCTCTGGGCACCAACCTCTTCGCCGAGGAAATCAAAGGGGATAAGCCGCGCGTGTACATGTGGACCGCGTCGGTACAGAAATCCATTGGCAGCGGTTGGCTGGTTGAGGCGGCGTACGTGGGGTCGCACGGGCGGCGGCTTTCGAAGCGCTACAACGCATATGCAAACGTGACGCCAGGCGTGCTTTACGACATCACTCCGGGTGTGGCCACGCGCTATCCGCGGATCAACCAGATGTTATATTCATCGCAATCGGGATGGTCGGATTTTAACGCATTCAACTTCAAGTTGGAGAAGCGGTTTCGCCAGGGCTGGCAGTTGCTGGTGGCGGAAACCTGGGCGCATTCCATTGACAACGATTCGGGCGGAGCGTTCGGTTCTCCGAATCTGAACCCGGCGAATTTTCAGTTGGACAAAGGCAATTCAGACTTCGACATCCGTCACCGTTTCGTAGCCAGCGCGGTATACGAACTGCCGTTTGGCAAGGGACAACGCTATCTGACGAACATTGGAAAAGCGGGCAACGCGGTGCTGGGCGGTTGGCAGGTGAATGCCATCACGTCCTACCAGACCGGCGTGCATCGCAGCGTGACGTCCACGAACCTGACCGGGCTCTCTTACGTCACGCAACGCGCCGACGCGACGGGAGCCGACCTGTTCTCTTCGTTCAACGGAATTACCCCGGGGTCGGGTTTTGGAAGCAATAATACTTCGCGTTACTGGTTCAACAAGTCGGCGTTCACGCAAACCCTGCCGCTGAAATTCGGGACGTCGGGGCGCGATATTATTTAGGCGCCGGCGTGGTGGAATACCGATCTGTCGGTGTTCAAGAACTTTTATTTCAAGGAGACGATGTATCTGCAATTCCGGGCGGAGGCGTTCGATGCGCTGAACAACGTGAAGTTCTTCCCGCCCGACATGAGCGTGGTGAGCCCAACGTTCTCGACGCTGCAAAGCGCAGATCGTCCGCGCGTGCTGCAGTTAGCTTTGAAATTCAATTTCTAAACCTGAAATGCTGGCTGCGGCAAGCTTGCACCGTGATCGAGAACATGCCAGCCACATCGCGCAGATGTGCCCTTGTCACCCGCCCTCGAGCGGCAAAACAAAGCCGTGATGCCCGCAGGTTCCGATTTGGACGCCAAATGGAGGCTACACACCAAGATTCCAGGGGTTTTGGACTCCAAGCGGAATCCAAAGAGGGGCTCTGTCCGGTCTACTTCCGTCGCCGCTGCCCGTGCGGTCGATGGTCCTTGACATGTCACGGAGCCGGCAAGTCTCGTCTTTCTCTTCGGCGGGCGTGGGTGGCTTGGGTCGTACCCCTTGTTGGTTGCCGCCAGGGTTGTTGAGGCGAGTCGGTTGCTCGGCAGACCTTCCCGCAACGGAATGGCAGCGGCTTCATTAGCGGTCCCGCCTTTCGCTGGAGCGGGTCGGTAGTCAGGTTCTGGCAGGCGGATGATCCGAAGTGTTCTGTGCGTTACTATGAGGAGCTTAAGACACTATTGAGTTTTCAAATATGAACCATCGATATTGGGCCTATAGTCTCGTAATATTACTTTCAAATTGCCTATTTGCTGCCGACGATCGCGGGCAAATCGAAGCTTATGGGAAACTCCCCATTCATTTCGAACCGAATCAAGGTCAATTTGAAGCCACTCAAGCCTTCCAGGCGCGCGCCA
>JBBROT010000387.1:0-3861 GCA_038229155.1 Bryobacterales bacterium
CGTCCACGCGGTTCCGGCGGAACACCACCTCTTCGGCGGCATTCAACGGCAGTTTATTGAAATCCGCGGCCTCCACCCATTCGGCTTCTTTTTTTACTTTTGGCGGAAAGAATAAGTAGACACCGGCGATGGCTGCAAGAGTTGCGCCCATGATGGCCTGTAGCCCGTAGATCGCTTCCAGATAAAAGGTGCGGCGTGTGGGTGTGACTTGAGTTGCAGGCTGTGGTGGATTCAACACCGTTGCATCGGATGTGTTCGGATTCATGTCTGTTCAAGCCTCCTGTTTAGGTCTTGCACGCTTCAATTAGTGCCGCCTTCAGCCGGTGCTGATGTTCTTGCGTCAGCTTGCGGCCGCCGGCGGTCACGTAGAGTACGTCGAGAGCCCGGTGAGCTTCGGTGTCGATTAACACAACTTCGATATTAGCCCCTGTCGAGGAGATCGCGGAAGTTACATCGTAGAGTAGACCGGGCCGGTCCTCGGCGACAATTTCGATGAGCGTAGCCGATTCGGAAACCTCATTCGTGCAGGAAACAGCCGGCTCGATTCTTCTCACGGGAACCGTGCGGCGCCGCTTGCTGATGAGCCCGGCGGCATCACTTTGCCCAGTATGGTGCGTTCCACGGTGTCGCGGACGCGGTCCGCTTCAGGCGGGTTCAGCTCGAGCGTTCGATTCGGGTCGGCGAAGACGAAGGTATCAAGCGCCAGCCCATTGCGGTTTGCGAACGCTTCCGCCTTTAAGATATTGAAGCCGAAGCTGGCCAGCGCTCCCGAGATGCTGGCGAGAAGGAACTGGCGGTCCGGTGTGATAACAGTGAGCTGGTACGTGCCGTTCAGGCGATCGAGCGCGATGCCGGGAGGTCGCCTTGCAAGCTCCTGGTGGCGCTGGATATCCGCGGGCGAATGGGTGCGCAGATAACGGGTGGGAAAACCTTCCAGGAACGCCGAAGTTTGCGCATCCGCCTGATCGGGCGCCCCAATGCGATCGGCGGCCAGCGCGCGCGTAAATTCGTCCAGGCCGATGCGGCAAACGCGCCATAGCTGTTCCAGCCGCCAAGGAGTCATAGCAGTGGGATTCACCGCGCTCACGTCCGCATAGGTCATCAGTGTGAGCAGTTTCAGGCGTTCGATCGTGCCCATGCTCTGGGAGATCTGCCGTGCGGTGGCCCCATCGTTCAAATCGCGCGAAGTCATTATGGAGGACAACGCGAGATGTTGCTCGATCAGAAACAGAACCGTGTCGCGATCTTCCTGGGGTGCCTGTAACCGCTCCATCACACGCTGAGCAATCACGGAGGATTGCCGGGCGTGATCGCCGGAGGCATCGCCCTTTCCGATATCATGCAGCAGGAGCGCGAAGTGCAATAGCTCCCGATGATCGATCTCGGTGTAAAGTGCCGCGAAGCGTTTTCGAAGTGATTGCTGGTCGCCTGAAAGCTGTTCCAGACCTTGAATAGCAACTAGCGTGTGCTCATCGACCGTGTAGCGATGATAGAAATCGCGGACCACCAGGCAATCGATCCTGCTCCATTCCGGAATAAATTTGACAAGCAGACCGGACTCCGCCATGACGCGCAGAGCAGCGACGCAGTGCGGCAGTGCCAGCAATCGACGAAGCTCCGGCCAAGTCATCGCGAACGAGGGCATCAGGGTCAGCCGCTGCATGGTGTCCTGCGCGACTCTCAGTCCGTGACGCCCTACATACAACAGCAGCCGGGTCGCCGCGCTGGGATCGTGCGTGAGTTGGCCGGGATTACGCAGCAACACCCGTTCGCGCGAAACCGTGAAATCGGCGGTAGACAGTCGGGAACGCCTTTCTCGAAATTGAGAGAACAGGCTGTTTTCTACTGGCTCGCAGGCATTTATGGCGCGGGTCGCAGCTCCGAAAATCTGACGGGCATTTCGATAATACTGGCGCATCCAGTTAGCCGGGTCTGTGGAGAGGGCCTCCTGCGCTTCAAACATCAGCACGTTATTATCCCGGCGCGAAAAGCGATGGAGCTCGGAGCGCACGGCAAAGAGTTGCTCGCGGACCTGGTCCAGCGGCTCGGTTTCGAAGCTCTTCATCTTCCGCAGCCAGTGGATGACATGCAAATCCCGCAAGCCTCCGGGGTGCTCCTTCACGTCCGGTTCCAGGTGATAAATCGTGCCGCCGTACTTGGCGTGACGGGTGCGGGCGGCCTGGATCAAATGCGCCACGATGGCGCCTCGTTGCGAGTTCAGGAATTTGGGAAAGGCGGTAGTCAGTTGTTCATACCGGGAAGCGTCGCCGCGCAGGTAGCGCTGATCCAGCAGGCTGATGGTCAGCTCGAGATTGCCTTCGTGAATGACGCAGCACTCGGCCGCGGTATGTACGGACTGGCTGACCCGCAGCCCTGCATCCCATAGGGTACGCAGGAACGCGGAAACACCCTCGCGCGCGGCGGGATCGAGCGGACCGGAGTTCAGAAGCAGCAGGTCCACATCCGAGTAGGGGAACAACTCACGGCGTCCGTAGCCGCCTACTGCTATCGCGGTTACCGGTAGCTCAAATCTATCGAAAGCCGCAAGCACGATCTCATCGACGCTATTGCTACGAGTCAGGGTTTCCGACTGAGACAGATTTTGCAAATTTGGGACAACTCAGTTACAAATACGCAGCTACAGGGGGCGCGCTACAGGGCGCCTTCTCCGCGATCGTCGTTACGAATGCGGACCGCATCCGCTACATCGTATACGAAGACCTTACCGTCGCCGATTTTCCCGGTACGCGCCGATTGCACTAATGTTTGAATCACCTGTTCGGCCCTGGCGTCTGGAACCACCATTTCGAGCTTAACCTTTGGAAGCATATCTACGTGGTACTCCATACCACGGTAGATTTCCTTATGGCCCTTCTGCCGGCCGTGCCCGCGGACTTCAGTGATGGTCATGCCATCAATGCCGATTGCTTTTAGCGCTTCTTTAACCTCTTCGAGCTTGTGGGGCTGAATAATCGCTTCAATTTTTTTCATGACGATGATGAAAGGTGCTTATGCCTCGAAATTATAACCTTCTTCGCCATGCATGCTGAGATCCAGTCCCTCAATCTCCTCTTCGCGAGAGGCGCGCACCCCGATAACAGCGTCGCAGATTTTCAAGATTGTCCACGTGCCCGCGATTGCGAGCACCCATGAAATCGCCACGCCGGCGGCCTGATAGAGCACCTGCTCGGGCTTACCGTCAATCCAGCCCAACGGGAGCACATGTCCGGATGAGTCTTTCAATGCGTCGTTGACAGCACTGGTTGCAAACACTCCCGTGAGCAACGCGCCTACGGTTCCGCCCACGCCATGAACTCCGAAAGCATCCAGCGTGTCGTCATAACCGAAGCGCCGCTTTACCGCGGTCACCATCGAGTAACAGACGATGCCAGCGGTAAAACCGATCAGCAGAGCGGGAAACGGCTTCACAAATCCGGACGCGGGGGTGATGGCTACCAGACCGGCGACGCAGCCGGAGATACAGCCAAGCATGCTGGGCTTCCCATTTCTCATCCATTCCATCAGCATCCATCCAAGCGTCGCGGCAGCCGCGCCGAAGTGAGTCGCGACGAAAGCGCTGGTTGCCAGCGATGACGCACTCAGTGCACTTCCCGCATTAAACCCGAACCAGCCCACCCACAGGAGCGAAGCGCCGATGAAGCTGATCACCAGGTTGTGGGGCTTCATTGGTTCATGCGGGTATCCCACTCGCTTGCCCAGATACAGTGCACAAACCAGCGCCGAGACGCCGGACGTGATGTGCACGACGGTGCCCCCCGCGAAATCGAAGCATGGGAATTTCCCGCCCGTGAACGCATTCAGCAGACCGCCTTTGCCCCACACCATGTGCGCCATTGGAAA
>JBBROT010000388.1:0-3858 GCA_038229155.1 Bryobacterales bacterium
AGATTGTGGACGACATTCTGGACGTGGAGGAAAGCTCAGAAGCGCTCGGCAAGACGGCGGGCAAGGATGCGGATCAGGGCAAGATCACGTTTCCCGCGGTGTATGGGCTGGAGAAATCGCGCGTGATGGCGCAGACGGAATGTGCTTCCGCGCAGGCGGCGCTTGCCAGGTTCGGTGCCAAAGCGCAGCGCTTGCGCGAAATTGCCGACATGATTGTGTACCGTAAATCTTGAAGCCAACGGGCAAGCAGCGGCTGGATCTGGTGTTGGTGGCGCGCGGGTTGGCGGATAGCCGCGAAAAGGCGCAGGCACTGATTATGGCGGGCAGCGTGATGGTGAAGGGCCAGAAGGCAGCGAAGCCGGGGCAGGCCGTTGAACCGGAAGCGGAGATTACTGTGGCCGCGCCGCCGCGCTATGTTTCGCGGGGCGGCGTGAAGCTGGAAGCCGCGCTTCGGGAGTTTGCAATCGACCCTACGGGTCTGGTTTGCCTGGATATCGGGGCATCGACAGGCGGCTTTACAGACTGCTTGTTGCAACATGGAGCGCTACGCGTTCATGCCATCGATGTGGGCACGAACCAACTGGATTACCGGCTTCGTACCGACCCGCGAGTGCGCTCGCAGGAACATCGGAACGCGCGGGAATTGGTGCCAGGCGATATTGGTGAGCTTGTCGAACTGCTGGTGTGCGACGTAAGCTTTATTTCGGTGACCCTTCTTTTGACAGCCATGGTTCCGCTGCTGACCGCTAAGGGGCGCATGATCATTCTGGTGAAGCCGCAGTTCGAAGTGGGGAAGGGCCAAGTTGGGAAAGGCGGCATTGTGCGCGACGCCGCGCTACACGTTTCGGCCTGCACGCGTGTGCAAGATGCGGTGCGAGCCGCCGGTTACGAAACGGCCCTGATGCCGAGCCCGATTCCGGGCACTGAAGGCAACAAGGAGTTTCTGCTCTATGGCCACCATTAAAACGGTAGGGATATTCTCGAAGCCGAAAGTGCCGGCGGCCGTGGAACTGGTGCCGCGCGTTGTGGAGTGGCTGACCGGGCGCGGGATCAAGACGCGGTGCGATCACGATACTTGCGTCTATCTGGGCAGCAGCGGCGGGTTCCGGCGCGATGATGTGCCGGAGGGCTGCGATCTGGTGATTGTGATGGGCGGTGACGGAACGCTGCTCTCCGCGGCGAGGGCCATCGCGGGCCGTGAGATTCCGCTGTTCGCGGTGAACCTGGGCGGCCTGGGTTTTCTCACCGCCATCACCAAGGAAGAGTTGTTTCCCGAACTGGAGCGTGCCTTGCGCGGGGAGCACCGCATCGGCAAGCGCAGGCTGCTGCATGTAGATTTGATCCGCAGCGGGCAGCCTGTTGCGACCTATGAAGCGTTGAACGATGTGGTGATCACCAAGGCGTCGATTGCGCGCATGATCGACCTGGAAACGTTTGTGGACGACATGTTCGTGTGCGCTTACAAGGCCGACGGGCTTATTGTTTCGACGCCAACGGGGTCGACCGCTTACTCGCTCTCGGCAGGCGGGCCCATTATTTATCCGACGGTGGCGGCGGTATGTATTACGCCGATTTGTCCGCATACGTTGACGAACCGGCCTGTGATTGTGAATTCTTCGAGCGTAATATCAGTGCTATGCCGCGCCGAAGATGCTTCGGGATTTCTGACGATCGATGGGCAGGTGGGCGAGCCGCTGCATGAGAATGACCGGATTGAGTGCAGCAGTTCACAGCATGAATTGCACTTAGTGCGGCCACCGCAGCAGAAGTTTTTCGATGTGCTGCGGCAGAAGCTGAAGTGGGGCGAACGTTAGTATCATGAGGACAGCATGACCGAAATACAACTGTTGACCATAGCGCTGGCGGTGATCATTCCGTTGTCGTTCCTGATCTATAGCAATAGCGGGATAACAGAGGTGAAGGAAACTTTGCGCGCGGAGATTCAGGTATCGCGCTCTGAGATGAAGGCGGATATGACTGAGATACGTTCCGAGTTCACACAGGTTATTGCGCGCCTGGATCGCATGGAGGACAACGTGATGCGCCTGCTTGCCGATGTGGATCGCCGCGTTTCCAAATTGGACTCCGCGGCACACTAAGCCACAGGTAGTTCTTCGTAAGCCGCAATTGCGGGCTCTTGTTTTAGAATCCACCCCAGTTCATCCACGCCGTCCAACATGCATGCTTTGCTGAAGGGGTCTACCGGGAACTCCACTTTCCAGCCATCGGGCAAGGTAAGCATTTGGGATTTAAGATCCACTTTGAGAACGGCATCATCCGCAAGAGCGAAAAGCCGCGCATGGATTTCCGGCGAGACCACGATGGGCAGCAGCGAATTTTTGAGCGAGTTGCCGGTGAAGATATCGGCAAAGCTGGTGCTGATCACCGCGCGGAAGCCGAACTGAGTGAGTGCCCATGGCGCATGTTCGCGGGAACTGCCGCAGCCGAAATTGTCTCCAGCTAATAAGATGTGCCTGTTCTTCCCTTCGGGGCGGTTCAGGATGAACTCGGGGTCGGGCGAGCCATCGGGGAGATAGCGCCAGTCGTTAAAAAGTTGCTTATCGAGGCCCTCCTTCGATGTGGTCTTGAGGAACCGGGCGGGGATAATCTGGACTGTATCGATGTTGATGATGGACAGACGGACTACTTAGCTTTCGAAAGGAACAAACGGCTTCACATCATCCTCCTGACGTCGGTGACGACGCCTGTGACCGCGCTGGCGGCGGCGGTGAGCGGGCTAGCCAGGAACGTTCTGCCACCTTTGCCCTGGCGCCCTTCAAAGTTGCGATTGCTGGTTGAAACTGAGTATTCGCCCGGTTGCAGCATGTCGCCATTCATGGCGATACACATGGAACAGCCGGGTTCGCGCCATTCGCAACCGGCGGCGCGGAAAATTTCGGGCAGACCTTCCGCTTCCGCCTGCCGCTTCACTTCCTGCGAGCCGGGGACTACCAGCACGCGCGTCGCGGGGTTTACCTTGCGGCCTTTCAGGATGCCGGCGGCGCTGCGCAGATCGGAAATGCGGGAGTTGGTGCAGCTACCGATGAACACGACATTCACGGGGTGACCGAGGATGGGCTTGCCACCCTCAAGGCCCATGTAGCGAAGCGCCTTTTCAACGCTTTCGCGTTCGCGCGGATCGCTAATGGTGGCAGGGTCGGGCAGCGCGCCGGTGATGGGGACGCCCATGCCGGGGTTGGTGCCGTAAGTAATCATAGGCTCGATGGCGGCGGCGTCCATCGCGATCGAATGATCGAAGGTTGCGCCTTCATCGGTAGGCAATTGCCTCCATCGTTCGAGAGCACGGTCCCAGGCCGCGCCCTTGGGAGTGAACTCGCGGCCCGCCAGATATTCAAACGTGTTGTCGTCGGGAGCGATCATGCCGGCGCGGGCTCCGGCTTCGATGGACATGTTGCAGACGGTCATACGCTGCTCCATGCTGAGGGCGCGGATGGCGGACCCGGAGTATTCGAAGACGCATCCGGTGCCGCCGCCTATGCCGATGCGGGCAATCAGGTTGAGGATGATGTCTTTGGCGGTGACGCCCGCGCTAAGGGGACCATCCACCTGGACTTGAAACGTTTTGGACGGGCGCTGGAGCAGGCACTGCGTGGCAAGTACCTGTTCCACTTCGCTGGTGCCGATGCCGAAAGCAAGTGCTCCGAATGCGCCGTGCGTGGCAGTGTGGGAATCGCCGCAGACAACGGTCATGCCGGGCTGGGTGGCACCGTATTCAGGGCCGATCACGTGGACGATACCCTGCTGCGAGCTATGCACACCGAAGCATTGGATGCCGAAATCGAGGCAATTCTGTTCGAGTTGCCGGAGTTGATTGGCCGCGATCTTATCCAGGATGGG
>JBBROT010000389.1:0-3851 GCA_038229155.1 Bryobacterales bacterium
GCCGAGGACAGATTCGGGCGTAGCAGCGGTCAAGATTTGCGCCAGCTCTGCAGGGTCGTCGCCGCGCCAATCCACAAATACGTCTACCCCTACGAGTGTCTTTGTTTGCGGCACGATGATGCGTTCACGCGTGAGGCCAAAGAAATGGCCGCCCTCCGGTTCCGACGTCAAATGGTAGCCGCCCGTACCGCCGCTAACCGGCGGCAGCATCGCAATTTCATCCTGATCCACCACCGGCGTTGCGGAAGGCGAAAATTGCTGGTTCAATGCCATTACGATGCTCTGGCGCATCTCGCGCAGGCGAGGAAAACGTTCAGCATAATGTTCGAACACGGTGCCCAGCGAGACAGGCGAAGGAAGCGATGCGATCTCCAGCGTATCTTCGCCCAACCCCGCAATCTCACGCAGGTTGCCGAAAAACAGAACTTTCACAGAAGGCTTTCTACCCGGCACAGAGGGCAAGTTTACCAGACGCGTACTCATCTCTTCGGGTTGCGGTTCGCTATACTTCCGCATTGATCATACAACCCGGCCAACACGAAACGCGCATCCGCGTGCGCTATGCCGAAACCGACCAGATGGGCGTGGTCTATCACGCCAATTACCTGATCTGGATGGAGGTGGCGCGCGTGGAGTTCTGTACCGCGCTCGGCTTCCGCTATCGCGATATGGAACGCGACGACAATATCTTCCTGGTGGTGGTGGAGGCGAACTGCCGCTATCTGCGCCCGGCCCGTTTCGACGATGAGGTGCTGGTGCGCGCCACGGTGAAGAGCGCGAACACGCGCGTGGTGCAGTTCGAATACGAGATGCGCCGCGCCGAAACCGACGAACTGTTGCTGACCGGCTTCACCAAGCACCTCTGCGTGGGTGCCGATATGGCCGTCGCACGCCTGCCGGAGCGCTACCGCGCCATGTTCGGCATTGAGCCCTAGTAGCGCTTGAAGTGTTTGCTCAACTGCAGTTCCTGGCGCTGGTAATTGGAACCGATACCCTGGCCATACAGACGGTCTGGCACCGCGAGCAAACGCTCAAACGTCAGGCTGCCCACTTCCTGGCCGTCTTCCAGCAGAAAGGGCACTTCATGCGAGCGCACCTCCAGAACCGCGCGCGTGCCCTTTGCGTCATCAATGCCGTAGCCAAAGCCAGGGTCGAAGAAGCCGGCGTAGTGAATGCGAAACTCGCCCACCGAAGGGTCGTAAGGCACCATCTCCGCGGCATAGCCAGGCGGAATGCTCACCTTTTCTTTCGACGCCAGAATATAAAAATCTTCTGGGTCCAGCACCAGATCGCGATTCCTGGTGCGGTGAATCGCGTCCCAATATTCGCCGGGTTCGTAGTGGCCGATCTTCTCTAGATCGATCAGCGCGGTGTGCTTCTTGGCGCGGTAACCGATCAGGTCGCCTCCGCTGGTACCCATCAGATCAACGGACAACCTGAGTCCGGAGGCGATCATCGGTTTGGTGGGCTGGTCGCGATCGTCATAGACCAGCTTTTCGCGCTCGTTAAGGATCGCGAGTTGGTTATCGGAAGAGGGCGGGGCACCCCGCGTGAGGCGTAGCTGGCTCAAGCGCACGCCCGCACGCACCAGCACACTGAAAGTTTGCGGTACCACCTCCGCATACAGCTTGCCTTTATAGCCCGCCGGGATCACCTCGAACTGCCGCCCGTAATCCGTAATCACGCGCGTGAAGATATCGAGGCGCCCGGTGGAGCTCTTCGGATTCACCTTGCCCGAAATCTGCAGCGGCAGCCGGAGTTCTTCCTGTAGAGGCACCACATATACGCAGCCTTTTTCGAGCACCGCCGGCCGCGTTAGATCGATCTCATGCAGCGTGTACCCTTCCAGCTTGCGGGCCACCGTGTACTTATCGGTAGGCAGGAAACTGGCGCGCACGCGATACGCAACCGGCCCAAGGCGCAGATCGATACTCGAAGGCTGAATCTGTTCAGGTTCAATCGGATTCGAAGCGGAGATCTGCCCCGCTTCAATGAGTTCGCGAATGGATTGGGAAGGGAGAACCCCGGTGGGGAAAGTTTCGGCGGCGGGCGTCAGTTCAGGAAAAAGGCTCTCTGTGATCCAGCCGCTCATCCAGCTTTACGGGAGCCCACGTTGTAGACGTAAATAGTGTGCGCGCGGCCACCCACGGAAATGGTCTCTTTCACCGCCGGCTTCCATCCGCGAATTTCATAATCGTGCGAAACTACGCGGGCCGTCGGTTTCAAAGAATGCTCAAAAACGGGCCGCAGGCGGTCGTTCGAACTGGTCAGAAAATAGATAGTGACCACGTCCGCCGAACTCAGGTCGTAATGGAGCGCGTTGCCCTCCACAATGGAAACCTGGTTATCGAGCCCCATCTGCCTGATGCGGGCAAAGGTCTGCTCGAACAGGTCGTGCGAGAGTTCGATTCCGACTGCGCGCGCGTGGAACTTCTGAGCCGCCATAATCACTACGCGCCCCTCGCCGCAACCCAGATCGAACAGCGTTTCACCCGCCTTCAAATTGGCTGCGGTTAACATGCGTTCAATGACCTGCGGTGGAGTGGGAACGTCAGGACCGAGCGTATCCGGATTCTTAAAATGCTGTCCGAAAGCAGGCGAAAGAGCAGCGGAAACCGCGCACAGAGAAAGCAGAGATACGAACCGCATAAGATGAACGACCCCTAATGAGATGAAAGGCTAGCGAGACCTTTCGTACCTTTTGATCTTACTATACGGGTCACAATATCGGTCCAGGCCGCCCAGAGATCGCGCGGGCGGCTGATGGTATATTCCACGCCGCGAAGGTGCTTCACGGCGCTGCCGATCGCATCGCGCCACGGGTTCGCCAGCGGATACAGATTGTAATTCATATAGAAGATGGGGAATTCGACGTTCTCCATCTGCTTCAGCGAATCGACCGGAACGGCTTCTTCCAGCATCACCTTGGGCCCGGCGAAGATCATCGCATCGGGGTGCGAATTGGTCATCTCTTCAGCAATTAACTTGCTCAGGAAGCCGGTGTCGCCGTGCTTCTGCTCCAGCTTCTTCAGGTTCACCGTCCCCAGGTTCAGGGAGTTTAGCGAATCGCCCAGCGCGGGGAAGTTGATCTGCTCACTCTCATCCTGGCGATATAGCACCCGCTGTTCCTGCATGTTGAACGCGACAATGCTGAACTTGCAAATACGCGGCTCCCGCGAAATATTGCGCAGGATGGACACCAGCGCGTTGGTATCGATTGGCTGCAAGGTAGGCGATAGCGACCTCTGCGGCGCGAAGTTCACCATCACCTTAATATTCAACGGCGCCGATTTGTCATCACGGGTAACGGGCGGCTCCTCTTTGAACGGCTCACGCTCGCTTGGTTCCACCAGGTTTGCGGCAAGCGACAGCGCCACTTCATGATCTTTCGGGCTGAGTGCCGCGGTGGTATTCCAGTACGACGTGCAGAGTCGCTCCGAGCGATCACGCATCAGCCAATCCACGTGATAGGTTCCTTCACCCAGATCGAAGTTGCCTTGCAGATATGCCTCGCCCTTTGCTTCCTCTTCAATTTTTGGGACGGAAATGTGCTGTGAAAAATAGCGCGGGTGCTCTTTATCCAGGTCCGGTGTCACGCGGAAGATCATGGTCAGGGTGTTTTCCATTCCGGAAAGCTCACGCAGCGGAACCGTCACCTCATAGCCCGAATGAAAGCGCAGGTCGAAGCCGAGCGATGGCTTTACCGGCTCCACCCGGCAATCCAAATCTTTCCGCGGGTCCTGACTTTCCAGCACCGCTTCATCGGTGGAGAAAATTCGTACCGCGCCACCCACGCTAGACGATTGCATGGCGGTTTGACCGCTCAAATTGCAAGTGGAGCAGAGCAGCGA
>JBBROT010000390.1:0-3835 GCA_038229155.1 Bryobacterales bacterium
CTGAATCGCAAAATCATGACAGGCAACGAAATACGCAGGCAGTTTCTCGATTTCTTCGCGTCGAAGAATCATCGCATTGTGAAGAGCTCTTCGCTGCTCCCCGCGAACGACCCCACGCTGCTGTTCACCAATGCGGGCATGAATCAGTTCAAAGACGTATTTCTCGGCCAGGAACAGCGCGATTACAAACGCGCCACCAGTTCGCAAAAATGCGTGCGCGCCGGCGGCAAGCACAACGATTTGGAGAACGTTGGCTATACCAGCCGGCACCACACCTTCTTTGAGATGCTGGGCAACTTTTCCTTCGGAGATTACTTCAAAGCCGATGCGATTCGGTTCGCCTGGGAACTGATCACCGAAGTCTATCGCCTGCCCACGGAAAAGCTGTACGTCACGGTTTTCCGGGAAGACGATGAAGCCGAAGAGCTGTGGCAGAGCATTGCCGGTGTTTCGAAAGACCGCATCTTCCGTTTGGACGAGAAAGACAATTTCTGGCAGATGGGCGAGACCGGCCCGTGCGGCCCCTGTTCGGAGATTTTCTACGACCTGGGCGTGGAAGCGGCTGAGCCGGGGCGCGAACATGAACAGTTCCCGCTCGATGGCGGCGGCCGGTTTGTAGAGTTCTGGAACCTGGTGTTCATGCAGTTCAACCGGGATGCGGCGGGCGGCATGACGCCACTGCCCCGCCCTTCGGTCGATACCGGCATGGGCCTCGAACGTATCACCGCCATCCTGCAAGGGAAGCTATCGAATTACGATACCGACCTGATCATGCCGATCATTCTTCATTCGGCTGGACAGCTTGGCGTTACCTTTGGCACGGACGCGAAGACCGACACGGCACTGCGCATCATCGCCGATCATTCGCGCGCCACGGCATTCCTGATTCATGATGGCGTGCTCCCCGCCAATGACGGCCGCGGCTATGTGCTGCGCAAAATCATGAGGCGCGCCATGCGGCATGCGCACCTGATCGGGCGGGAGGAACCTTTCCTGTTCGAACTCACCGGCTTTGTAGCGGAGTTCATGCAGAGCGCTTACCCGGAGATGCTCGAGAGCATCGGGCGAATCGCGCGCATCGTGAAGGATGAGGAGTATCGCTATCAGAACACGTTTCTGGTGGCCGAAAAAGTGTTTCACGCGGAAGTTGCCGTGCTTTCACCGGGTGCCGTGCTCCCCGGTGCTGTTTCGTTCAAGCTCTATGACACCTATGGCCTCGCTCCCGATGAGCAGCGGGACATGGCTCGCGAATTGGGCGTCGAGATCGATCAGGCCGGCTTCGATCAAGCCATGAGCGCTCAACGCACAAAGGCGCGTAGCAGTTGGAAAGGCGCGGAGAAAGGCGCGGTGGTGCCCGCTTATCAGGAACTGCTTTCACAGGGGAAGACGCGCTTCCTGGGCTATCAGGATCTGGTGAGCGATTCCCAGGTTGTCGGCCTGATGGTGAAGCAGCAACCCGTCAGTGAAATTCCGGCCGGGACCGACGCGGAAGTGGTGCTGGACCAAACCCCGTTTTACGCGGAGACCGGCGGCCAGGTGGGCGATAACGGCACGCTGTATTCGGCTGAAACCGGTGAGGCCGTGGCTCAAGTTAGCACGGCATTCCCGGGTCTGCCCGGCTTGACCGTACACCGCATTCACGCGCTCCAAACGCTGCATAACGGCGAAAAGCTGAAGTCGGAGGTGGCGACCGATCTGCGCCTTTCGACCATGCGCAACCACACCGCGACACACTTGCTACACGCGGCCTTGCGCCAGGTGCTGGGCCCGCATGTGAAGCAGGCCGGCAGCATTGTGGACCCCTTACGGCTTCGTTTCGATTTCACACACTACGCGGCGCTCTCCCCCGATGAGATTCGTGAGATCGAACGCATCGTGAATGCGGAGATATTGCATAACGTGTCCGTCTCGACCGATGTGCTGCCGATTGAAGAAGCACTGGCAACAGGCGCGATGGCTTTGTTCGGTGAAAAATATGGCGATCAGGTTCGCGTGGTTTCCGTCGCGGGACAAAACGGCGAGACCTTCAGCCGTGAACTCTGTGGCGGGACTCACGTGAACCGTTCCGGCGATATCGGCTTGTGCAAGATCACCAGCGAGGGAAGCATCTCCGCGGGTGTCCGGCGCATCGAAGCCATCACCGGAACCGAAGCCGTTCGCCAATATCAACAAACCTACGATGCTCTGGGCCGTGTGGCTCAACTGGTGCGCGCGAACGATTCCGAACTGGTGGAGCAGGTGGAGCGCATGATTGGCCAGACACGCCAGATGGAACGCCAGATCGATCAGCTCAAGACGCGCCTGGCACACTCGGCGGGTGCGGGCCTTGAAGCGCAAGCGCGCTCCATGAACGGCATTCACGTTCTCTCCGCGCGCGTGGATGGCATGGACCGGCAGCAGATGCGGACTCTGGCGGATTCCCTTCGAAACAAATGGAAATCCGCCGTAATTGTGCTTGCCGGGGCGGAAGATGGCACCGTCTCCGTAGTCAGCGCTGTTACGAAGGACCTGACCGGCAAAGTGCAGGCGGGCAAGCTGGCAAGCGCGGTTTCCATCGCAGTGGGCGGCAAAGGTGGTGGCCGCCCTGATATGGCCGAAGGCGGCGGTAAAGACGCGGCCGGTCTTGATCGCGCTTTGGAACAGGTGTACTCGACAGTCGAAGCCGTGCTCTAACATGTTGGACTTCGACGTTTTGGTAGTGGGTGCGGGTCCTACGGGCTTGGCCTGCGCCATCGAACTAGGCAGGCGCGGCGTGCGGACCGTGGTTCTGGATAAAGGCTGCCTCACTAACTCGCTGTATCATTACCCAACGAACCTTACGTTTTTCACGACGCCGGAGTTGCTGGAGATTGGGGACATCCCCATGACCAGCTTGAATGACAAGCCGAACAAGATTGAAGCGTTAAAGTACTACCGGCGTGTCGCGCAACACTACAAGCTGGATATCCGGCAACAACAGGAAGTGGTTCGCGTGGACGGCGAAGATGGTGCGTTTCATATTGCCACGGTAAGCGGCGAAACTTACACGGCCCGCAAGGTGATTCTGGCCACGGGATATTACGATGTGCCCAACCGCCTGAATGTTCCGGGCGAAGACCTTACCAAGGTTCATCACTATTACAAAGACGCGCACCCTTATTTCGATCACGATGTGCTGGTGATCGGCGCAAAAAATTCAGCGGCCATCGCGGCGCTGGAACTCTTGTGGACCGGTGCGCGCGTCACGCTGGTGCATCGCGGCAGTGCCATCTCTCCTTCCGTAAAATACTGGATCAAACCGAACATTGAAAACAGAATCAAGAGCGGCGAGATCACCGGATACTTTTCAAGTCGCGTTACCGCTATCCACGCGCGGGAAGTAGAAATAGCAACACCTGGCGGTGTGATTACAATACCCAATCAAGCTGTTTTCGCGCTGATCGGATACCGGCCGGACGAAGTGCTGCTGGAATCTTTCGGAATCCGCATCGACCCCACAACAGGCCGTCCCAACTTGAATGAAGCGACGCTCGAAAGCGAACGATCCGGTATTTATCTAGCTGGCGTGATTGTCGCGGGAATGCATACCAGCGAAATCTTCATTGAGAATGGCCGCTTTCACGGCAAGCTCATTGCTGACGCTATCGCGGGTTAACACCTTACTAAGCGCGTCATCGGTAATTAAGATCTCTTTATATAGCCCGAGCTTGGCCCCAGGGGAATGCCCGGTAGATCGTAGAAAAGTAGCGACTCTCAACTCTGAGCTGTTTGATAGGCTCAGAACAATTTTCTTGACGGGAAAAAAGGAGAGTCGCTATGAAGAAACCATATCAGATCGAATCGCAGAGGGCCGTGA